>JAYTHD010000321.1:0-11777 GCA_043732975.1 Verrucomicrobiota bacterium | reverse complement strand
TACTGCTCCCAGATTTTAAGATCCCAGGCGTCATAGGAATGGGTTTTGGGCCGATATCCCAACTGATGTCCCCGCAGGGGGTATTTGGGGGAGGTCGTGATGTGATAACCGTCGGGCAGGGTGGCGTGGCCGGGCTCCAGGCGCAGTTGGCGCAACAAATGGCCCACCGCGAACAGCACGGCGCGCGGCGTCTTTCCGGTCAGCAGGACGGCAGGAGACGTGCCGCGGACGCCGGATTCCAGATGAAAGCCTTCTGTCGGGAGAGCCCCAAGGTCGGCAGGTGGGGTCTCACTCCAGGCCTTGGCAAAGTCCGTCCACGCCGACGTCTGGCCCATTGCGATCACGGGTGTCCCGTCGGTCGGCCACTGTTCGGCGGTGGTCCAACGCACATGCGCCCGCTTCTCCACCTCCTCCACCAGCATGGTGACGGCCTTTTGTTCCGGCGTCGACAACCGGGCCGGATGCACGATCACGGCGCGGGTGAGGTCGACGGCCATTCCAGGAGCGGGACCGAGGCAGATCGATCCACAGATCGCGGCCAACCCGAGAACGAGACGTTTGAAGCGGAGGAGCATGCCGCAGCCTAACCGGATGAAGCCCGAAGCCAAAAAACGCACGCAGGATTCTGGAGCCAGAAGACAACAACAGACTCAGGTCGCCGCGCCGCAGTTTAGGCCGCACGGCTCCTTCGGTGCAGCCCGCGAAGGCGTTGGAGGTGCTCTGCCGGCGTGGCTCGGTCGCCATGGTTGGGAAGGACGCCGACGAGGTCGAAGGCCAACGCCTTCGCCACGCTTTGCGGAATCTGCGCCGGAGCGGAATTGAAAATGTCCGGCGGGAGGTGGGCAAGAAAATAAGAACTCGCAAACAGGTCGGCGGAGAACAGAAGTCGGAGACGCTCGCAGTAGAAACCCATGTGGCCAAGCGTGTGCCCGGGAAGATGGACGGCCCGCAAACCCTGCCAGACATCGAGAAAGTCGCCGTCGTTGAGCCAGCGGTCGGGAACGAACGGACGGAAACCCAGAACGGGTCTCCCCAAACTCTCCAGACATCCCGTGACTCTTGCCCAGCCGCGATAGCACGGACGCCCGGCATAGTGCTCGGCGTCGAGACGCGGGGCGGCAATCCAGGCGCCGGTTTCGCGCGCGATAGTGGCCACGTTCAGGATGTGATCCAGGTGCCCGTGGGTAACAATAATGCCGCGAATGGTTTCCTTCTCCCAGCCGTGCTTCCGAAGTGCGCGATGCAAAAAGCACCGCCCTCCGATGAATCCGGCATCCAGCAAATACAACCCGTATGGGTCTCGAAGGACATAAAAGCTTACGCCCGGAGTTCGGACCTGAAGGACATCGGTCGGCATAGTTTCACCTCGACGAAAAAAGGTACCCGGCAACCGGGCAACCAGAGAATGTCTGACCGCGGATGGCGCGGATGGCACGGATTAGACCACATCCGCGTCATCCGCGCAATCCACGGCTAAAAGTCGCTCTGAGGTGTCCCGGTGCGCACGGGTCACCGCTTTGCCTCGGCCTTCACATACAGCTCCTGGGGAGCCGTCTCGTAGTAACGAAACATTGCCGGGCAAATCCATCCCTCCATCGGTGGCTATCGAGGGGACTCTCGTTCCACCGTTTTTTGTGGCCGAAGGTCAGCAAGTTAGGTGGAGCGAGTCTCTGACGAGCTAACCGATGACGGAGTCAGGCTCCAGAGCGGGTGGCTCGAGGGGACTCTCGTTCCACCGTTTTTTGTGACCGAAGGCCAGCAATTGAGGTTCATTGGCGAAACCAACCATCAGCGCCTTCTGCCGTCGACGACTACTGAGCCTGGCGACGCTGATCAACCCTGCCGATCGAATTTGTCGTGGACCTTTCGGCCCCTCGAAACTATCGGGAACATCATGTCCTTCCTGTTGCGAGCCCTCGCCAGTGTGGCGCTGCTGGTCCCCGTGTTGATCTCGGTGCGGGCCGAGGTGGAGTTGCATCCCAACGACACGATTCTTTTTTACGGCAATTCGTTTGTCGAGCGCCTCGCGGAGAACGGGACCCTGGAGGCCTGGGTGCAACTGGCCAATCCGGACAAACATCTGCACTTCCGCAGCCTGGCGTGGACGGGCGATGAGGTGGGTCACCGTTTGCGGGCGGAAGGGTACGCGGAGCATATGAAGTCGTTGTTGGCGGAATGGCCGGCGCAGGTGGTGGTGGCGGGCTTCGGCATGAACGAATCGTTTGCCGGCACCGGCGGGCTCACGGAATTCCGCTCGGAGTTGAAGGTGTATCTCGGCCAACTGGCGCGACAGCACCCGCAGGCGCGCCTCGTGCTGGTGTCGCCGACCGCCGCGGAGTTGGGTGGACAGATTCGCGACACCGTGGCCCGCAATCGCGATGTGGCCGCTTATGCGCGGGTGATGGCGGAGGTCGCGACGGAGCGGGGCATTCTGTTCGTCGATATGTTCACCGCCAGCCATAACGCGTTCGAGCAAACCAGCGAGCGTCTCACGCTGAACGGACTGCATTTCAATAGCCCGGGGAATCAGCTTCTCGGGAAGGTGCTGGCGAAGGAATTGCTCGGTGAAAAGGCCCTCGCGCAGGTGCCGGCGGCGCGCGTGCCCGAGGTGGCGCGGGCGGTGGCGCAGAAGAATCATTACGTCGCGGAAGTCGTGCGACCGAAGAACGCCGATCTTTACTACGGCGTGCGCAAGCGACCGGAGGAAAATGCCGCCGAGATTCCCCGCTATCACCGCATGATCCAGGCGACGGAGGCGATCATCTACTCGATGGTCGCGGCCCCGAACCGGTCCTTCGCCAGCTATCCCACACCGTGGGTGGAACCGCTGCCACCGGGCAACGGGCACGACGACGGCAAGAGCACCGGCATCATCAAGCCGCCGGCGGAGGCGATGGTGGAATTCAAGGTGGCCGACGGTTACGCCGTGAACCTGTTTGCGTCGGAAGAGCAGTTTCCCGAATTGAAGAATCCGGTGCAGATCGCCTTTGATGCCCGGGGACGCTTGTGGGTTGTGACCATGCCGTCGTTTCCCCACACCGTGCCCGGGCTGCCGCCGGAGGATCGCATCGTGGTTCTGGAGGACACGGATCACGACGGCAAGGCGGACAAATTGACCGTGTTCGCGGACGGTCTGGATGCGCTGGACGGCGTCGCCTTTCACGAGCGTGGCGTCATTATTTCCGAGCAGCCGCGCCTTTGGTTGATGCAGGATACCGATGGCGACGGCCGGGCCGATACCAAAACCGAATTGCTCCGGGGCATTGATGTGACGGACTCGCATCACGGCGGCATGATTGCGACCGATCCGATCGGGCATGTCTGGTTCTGCGACGGTGTCTTTCATCGCTCGCAAATCGAGACGCCGTACGGGGTTCACCGCGCGATTGATTCCACGACGTTCCGACTCAATCCGCGGACGGGTCGGGTGGAAACAGAATGGCAGAGCATCACGCCCAATCCGTGGAAGATCACCTTCGATCGCCACGGGAACGCCTTTCAAATGTACGGCGACGGGCTGGTCTTGGACGGTCTCCCGCTGACGTGGACACCGATGGGCATTTATCATCCGTTCGCGTATGCGCAGACGGTCGGTTACGGCAAGGGCTCCGCCGCCGCGAGCATTTCCAGTCCAAATTTCCCGCCGGAATATCAACAGGGCATGGCGTCCGCCGCGCTGTTGGGCAGCTATACGGTGTCGCTGACCAAATACGATTATGATCAGGGCATGGTCCGCGGGTCCGGCCGCTTGGATATCCTGTCGTCCCCCAATCCGGCCTTCCGGCCCGCGGATGTCGAATTCGGCATGGACGGCGCGCTTTATGTCTCGGATTTCTGCAGCCCCATCATTGGCCACGCCCAGCATCCAATGCGGGATCCGCATTGGGATCACACTCACGGACGCATCTGGCGGGTGGTGAACACGAGCCGGCCGGTGGTAAAGGACTGGCCGCGGATCGAAGGCGCCAGTGTGGCGGAATTGCTGGCGTTGTTGACGCATCCGCAGGACCTCGTGCGGCATCACGCACGCATCGGGCTGCGGAAGGTGGGGGCTCCGATGTTGCCGGCTTTGGATGCCTGGATTGCCGCTTTTGATCGGACCCGACCCGAGTATGACGGGGCGATTTTGGAGGCGCTCTTTGTGGCGGAGGGATTGGGTCAGACGCGCCTGGCGCTCCTGACAACGCTTCTGCAATCCGCGCAGCCGGCCTATCGGGGCGCGGCGACGCGGCTGATCCGGTATGAGGCGGATCGTCTCCCGGACCCCGTCGGACTTTTGGAGAAGATGGCGCTGGATCCGCATCCGCGGGTCCAGATGGAAGTGGTCGATGCGGTCGCCCATTTGCGATCAGAAATGCCGGCGGTCGAGCACGCGCTTCACGGGCTGACGGCGCCGGGTGCGGATGTGAAGCACATGCTGGCCGATCTGCGACACGGGACCCGTCCGGCGAAAGGGCGCAGCGTTCCCGTGCTGGAATTTGCCCCGGAAACCCAGCTGAATCCGTGGCTGTGGTCGGGACCGGCGGGCAGTGCCAGCCCGGTTTATCACGACGCCCGCAATCCATCTTCCACGGCGCCGGGTGCGGGCGTCTATCGCACCTATCTTCGATCCGACGATGCGCAAACCGCGACCATCGCGACCCGTTCCAGCTTTCTCGACATCGCGGTCAACGGGGAGCAATTGCTGTCGCACGATTCGCAATGGAGCAGCGAGCAGCAGGTGCAGCTGGAACTTCAGCCGGGCGTCAATGTGATTGAGTTCACGTTCCGCAACCTCAAGGGCGCGCCGCCCCGGATCCATCTGTTCGATTCGCTGGGACAGCCGCTCCTGAAGGTGGGATTGCCCGCGGATGAAGCCGGTGTGCGGGGCTTGTTGGCGGCGTGGGAAAAAGCCAATCAGGACCGCCCGGGCACACTGCGGGTGCAGGCGTCCGCCGGCCTGCAATTCCGTCCCCGCGAACTCCGTGTGAAGGCCGGGACGCCCGTGCATCTGATCTTCGAAAATCCGGACATCATGATTCACAATTTCGTCCTCGTGCAGCCCGACGCCGCCGAGGAAGTGGGCACGCTGGCGGATCAACTGGCGAAGCAGCCGAACGCGCTGGCCCGGCAATATGTGCCGGAATCGCCGAAAATCCTGCAGTCCACGCGGCTGATCAATCCGAAGGCCCGGGCACAGTTGGACTTCACGGCGCCGTCGCAGCCCGGGCGTTATCCGTATCTCTGCACGTTTCCCGGACACTGGCGGATCATGCGCGGAGTTTTAATCGTCGAGTGATAAGGATCTCCATGAAACATATTCCAAGCGTTGGCTATCGATGGGCCTTGGGCGGGATGCTGATTGCCGCCCTGGGATGGGGTCACGGCGGAACGGCGGCGGACGTCGCGCCCCTGGCGCTGTTTCGGCCCGCGGCCCGCATTTTGTTTCAGGGAGATTCCATCACCGATGGGAATCGGGGTCGGAGCGCGGATCCGAATCACATCCTGGGACACGGTTACGCGTTTCTCATCGCGGCCCAGTACGGGGCGGCGTTTCCTGAGCGAAAACTCACCTTCATCAACCGCGGCATCAGCGGCAACAAGGTCACGGATCTGGCGGCGCGCTGGCAGAAGGACACGCTCGACGAGAAGCCCGATGTGTTGAGCATCCTGATCGGTGTCAACGATGCCGCGCAAAAGGTGCCGGTGGAGCAGTTTGAAAAGGCGTACGATCAGCTTTTGACGGCCACCCGCGCGGCCCAACCGCAAGTGCGCCTCGTCCTGGGCGAGCCGTTTCTACTGCCCGTGGGTGGCTTCCAGACGAACTGGGAGACGGCCAAGGCGGACATCCAGAAGCGACAGGAAGCGGTGGCCCGACTCGCCAAAAAGTACGGCGCCGCGCTGGTGCATTTTCAAAAGGCCTTCGACGACGCTTGTTTGCGCGGGTCCCCGGACCATTGGATCTGGGACGGCGTGCACCCGACTTATTCCGGTCACCAGATCATGGCGGACGAATGGCTCCACGCCGTCCGGCAATTCTGGCCGGAGTGAAGCGATGGCGGCGTAGCCGCTGGGTTAGCGATGAATCGCTCCGCGGGTCACGTTGCCCGGAACGTCGAGCAATTGGATCTGGTTGATCACCTTGAAATGGGCGTCGTCACGGAACGCCCACACCAACTGCTTGGACGGCGTGACCTCGAAGAATTGGGGTTGTTCGCCGAGGTGACCGTGGCCGAGGTAATTGCAGCAAACTGTGTTGCCGTTGGGAAGTCGCTGGCAGCCGGCCATCAGGCGCAGGGGATTTCCGGGCACATCGTTTTCGTTGAGTTCCCAGACGGTTTTCCCGTTCCGGTCGACCTCCAGAATCTTGTGCGCATCGCCGCAGGTGATCAGGAGATGTCCTTTCGCCAGCGGCACGACCGCGTGGGGATCGCCGGGCACCTTGATTTCCCGGAGTGTTTTTCCGGACTCGGAAATCTCGACGATCTTGCCCTCGCCTTTGAAGCAAACGAGGTAGTGGCCGTTGGGCAACTTGCGCGTCCCGCGGAATTGGTTGTGCATGCTCACGCTGGGCAGCGTCGTCAATTTGACCTCCCTGGCGATGTGGCCCTGGCGATCCACCTCAATGATCCGGCTGCTGCCGCCTTCCACGATCAGCACGCGGCCATTGGGCAGGGGCTGGCACGCGTGTACTTCGACCTGGGCCGGCGCCTGGTATTCCCAGACGATCTTCTTCGCAGGCGTCACTTCCAGCGCCCCGTTGACGTGGCAGAAAAGGTAGTTTCCGTTGGGCAGACGCCAGCAGTCCTGCGGGTTTTTGCACGCATATTCCCATTCGATCTGGCCCGTGGCGGAGACGACGGAAACGCGGCCGGAATTGTAATCGCAGGCGAGAAACGGATGGGCGGCCTGGGTGATCGAGAGTACAGTGCCCAGGGAGGCGAGCAGGCGCCACAGCGGGAGGAGTGTCATGCGCGAAGTGTGACGGCGGAACCCGCGGGGTCACGCCGAAATTGTGCCCGCAGCGTTAAGGTCTGCGGCGACGCCTTCAGAAAATAAACCGCGGATGGCGCGGATAACGCAGATACAAAACGCCTTTTGCGAAGTTATCCGCGCCATCCGCGGTCAAAATTCTTTGGAAATGTTGTTGTCGTATTAGGCACGCTCCGGGCGCAGACGCTGCCGCCATTCGGTGCGGCTCAATTTGCCCCGGGTGTTGACGGGCAATGAATCCAGCAGGTGCCATTCACGGGGAATCTGCCATTCGGGAAGTCGGGGGTGCAGAAATTCGCGGAGCGCTTCCCGCGTCACCGGCGAGCGGCATTCCACCACCGCCGCCACGATGTCGCCGCGGCTGGCTTCCGCACCGGGCACGCCCAGGACCAGGCATTCCCGGACGGCCGGATGGTCGCGCAACGCGGCTTCTATCGATTCCGGAGTGACCTTGCGTCCGGCCACGTTGATGAGATCCCCCGCCCGGCCGCGGAGCAAAACCCGATCGCCTTCCAGATCGACGAGATCGTTGGTGTGGAAAACTTCGTCGTGCAAACGGTCCTCTGCCGCAGGCCAAAACTGTTCACCCACGGCCGCACCGCGAACAATCAGATGGCCGTCGTCGCCGCGCGATAAGTGGACGCCGTGCAGGGCCGTGCCGGCGAAGGCGCCATCGCCGCGTGGCATCGGCGTGGCATCGTACGCAATGCCGCCGCATTCGGTGGCTCCAAGGAAAGTATGCAGCTTGAGACCGAAGCGCGTGTGGACGGCGTCTTCAAGGGGCGGCGGCAACGGGGCGCCGGCAGAGATGGCCAGCCGGAGATTGCCGGGAATCGCACCCGCCTCCGCCCAGGTCCGCCAGAGAGCGGGGACGGCGGGCAGGGTCCAGTTCTCACCCGTTGCCGCGGCCTGTCGCAGCGTTTCCGGCAGGGCATTCGGAACCAGGGTGAGTGGGATTCCGTGCAACAGCAGCGGCAGGATGAGGTTGGAGAATCCATACGAATGCGCGAGCGAGATGACACCCAGATTCGGGGAATCCCGACGCAGTCCCATGGTGGTGACGATGTTCTCCGGATCCGCGGTCAATTGTCCGGCGGTGAACGCCACGTGGCGCGCGACGCCGGTGGTCGCCGAGGTGGTTTTAAGGAGACAGATGCCGGGTGGCGGCGGGGGAACAGCGGGTGGGGTCTGCCCGGCTTCGAGCGGACAGACGATCTGCCGGAACCGCCATGCCCGCAGGATCGCCAGAACGAATTCCGGTGAATGCCCGCTGGGAAAAACCATCCGCTCGTCCGGTTCCGGAACGGGCGCGGATTCGACGGCCGACGCCAGTGCGGCGAAGCTCCACGCACGACCGGAGACAAGGTCGCGCAGGGCGATCTCCCCGGCGTTCTCGCGAGCCACCTGGCGCCAGCGTTCGTAAAGCATTGCCAGCCTGCTAGCCGCCCCATAGGGTCGACGCAAGATGGCATCGCGTGAACGCTTTGGAGAGTGAGGACCCGACCCCGCCGCGTCCGAGGAGGGTGGAGCCGATGACGACGGGCACGCGGTTCGATTTTTTGCGGGACACCTTTGCGTTTGCCAACGAGACGAAATGGCAATACGCGATGGATCCCGTCACGGGCCAGCAAACGGCCACGCCGGGCGTTCCGACTCCGGACTATTGCCTCCGCTGCTTCACGCTCGTCCAGGCGGCGCGCCAATTCTGGCGCCATGCCGACTTTGATCCGACGCGACCCGCTTCCACCCGGGAGGAGTATCGACGGTCCATCCGCCGGGTGCTGTCGGGGACGGCGACAGTGAAGGGCGACTCCCGTGGATCCCGGGTGATGTTCCCCGGGTTTGCATCGCTGCGTGAATTCAGCGGGGCGCACGAAGCGCTGATGAAAGCGGAGTGCGGGGGTGCCTGGCGCAGCTATTTTCAGCGCGGCAATTGGCGGATGATTTTTCCGTTTTCACGCCTTCATCAACTCGCGGAAGCGACGCGACTGATCGCGAAAATTCATCGAGGGGAATTGCCGATTGTGCACCTGGTACGCTTTCCCCAACTGACGATCAACCACGCCGTCCTGTTGCTGGCTGCGCGCGAGTCCGGGACCACCATCACCTTCGAAGCCTACGATCCGAATCTGCCGTCTCAGCCGGTGTGTCTGGAATTCAATCGGACGAATCGGACATTTTCCTGGCCGCCCCTTTTCTACTTCGCCGGCGGCCGGGTGGATGTTTACGAAATCTATCGCAATTGGATTTTTTGAGACCGGTGGTGCGGGGTGTCAGAGTCTGTTTGAAAATTCAAAGGGGACCCCTTTCAATTTTCAAACAGGCTCTCAGAGGAGATAATTACCCTGAAGAGGTTGAATCAAGTCGGGCAAACCTCCAGAAATCCGATGGTCGTCAGGGAACCTGAACGATGCGAAAGTAACTGCCGGTGGGATTCACCGTAAATTCCTGAACCATATCCTCGGCCAGTGCTACGAAAGGATCCCCCGTCGGATTCCAGAGGCCCAGGTCGTCGGCGAAATCCAACCTGTATTTTCCGACCAAGCCGACCTTGAGCCGAATCGCCACTTTGGTGATCTCAGCGGATATCTTTGGGGTCAACAGCGGTGGATCAATGCTCACCTTGGGTGCGCTGGTGTAGCCACTTCCCGGTTGGGTAACCGTGATTCCGCTGACGCCACCGTTGGTCACGGTGGCAACGGCCCTTGCTCCCCCTCCCGACAGGTACACAGCGGGAGAAGTGCCATAGCCATAACCGCCATCGGTGACCCGGATACCCACGACGAGGCCATTCACCACCTCGGCGATGGCTGTGGCCGTCTTTAGAGGGAGGAATGGCGGCGGAGCCACTGTGATCACTGGGAGCGAAATATAGCCGCTCCCGGGATTGGTAATTTGGATGGCCGTCACTCCACCATTTACCACCGTGACAATTGCCCCGGCTCCCGTTCCACCGCCGCCGCTGAAAATCACCCGGGGGCTGTCGGTGTAACCGAACCCCCCACCGGTGACAGTTGCTCCCACGACCAATCCGTTCACCACCTGAGCGGTGGCCCTGGCAATGGCCGGATCAGACTTCACAGCCACTGTATGATAGGAGCCCGCCGCGATGGCTGTCACCCCGCTCAAGCCAGCCGGGACCGTCGTTTGCCCATGATCATTCAATCCCCACGCAACGACTGTGCCTTCCTTCTTCAAGGCCACGGTGTACTCACTACCCGCCGCGATGGCTGTCACCCCGCTTAAGCCGGCCGGAACGGTCGATTGACGATAGAAGTTCTCTCCCCACGCCACCACCGTGCCATCACTCTTCAAGGCCACGGTATGGTAGCCACCCCCCGCAACGGCTGTTACCCCGCTCAAGCCGACCGGGATGGTCGTTTGCCCGTAGACGTTTTGTCCCCACGCCACCACCGTGCCATCGCTCTTTAAGGCCACGGTGTGAGCACCACCCGCCGCGATCGCCGCAACGCCGATCAAACCTGTCGGAACGTTCGTTTGACCAAAGCTGTTGTCTCCCCACGCCACCACCGTACCGTCGTACTTTAAAGCCACGGTGTGACCACCACCCGCCGCGACGGCCGTCGCGACGCTCAGGCCGGCCGGAACGTTCGTTTGACCGGAGTAGTTGTTTCCCCACGCCACCACCGTGCCGTCGCCTTTCAAGGCCACCGTATGCCCAACCCCTACCGCAATGGCCGTCACCCCGCTCAAGCGGGCTGCAACGGTACTTTGATCTCTCCACATCACCACCGTGCCATCACTCTTCAAAGCCAGATTGTAATAGGACCCGGCCGCAATCGCCATCACCCCTCTCAAGCCGGCCGGAACGGTCGTTTGGCCATACTGGTTCGATCCCCACGCCACCACCGTGCCGGCAGAATATAGCGCCGGTTGGGCTGAGAGCTGGTTGACCCGGAAGTAAGGCCCACTGGTTTCCAATTCATACTCTTGAACCAATTCCTCCGTTTGGGCGACGAAGGTATTACCATTCGGAGTCCAGACGTTTCGGTCGCGGGATGATTCCAACTGGTATTCGCTGCCCAGAGCCACACTGAGTCGCACCCGAACTTTGCTCGCCTCAATGGTCAAATGCCCCGGCAGCGTGAGACCAATGCTGACTTGTGGTGCGGAGGTGTAGCCACTTCCCGGATTGGAGATCTGGATGGCCGTCACGACACCCCGAACGACCGTGGCGGTGCCCTGCGCTCCGGCACCACCGCCACCCCTGAAGGTCACCGCCGGAACGTTGGTATAGCCCAAACCGCCGTAGGTGACGCTGGCGCCAGTCACCAAGCCATTCATCACCTGAGCCGTGGCCGTGGCCAGGTGAGGAAGGGGTCCCTTCAAAGCAACAGTGTGACCGCCCCCAGCCGCAATGGCCGTCACCCCTCCCAAGCCGACCGGAACGGTCAGAATACCACTCGAGTTGCCTCCCCAAGCCACAACTGCGCCATCGATCTTTAAAGCTACATTTTGAAAAGGTCCCGCTGCGATAGCTATCACCCCGCTCAAGCCGGCCGGAACGTTCGTTTGACCAAAAAGGTTCCGTCCCCACGCCACCACTGTGCCATCGCTCTTCAAGGCTACGGTGTGCACATCACCCACCGCGATGGACGTTACCCCGCTCAGGCCGAACGGGACAGTGGTTTGACCAAAATCGTTGTTTCCCCACGCCACCACCGTGCCATCGCTCTTCAATGCCACGATGTGATATTCACCCGCCGCGACGGCTGTCACCCCGCTCAAGCCGGCCGGAACGTTCGTTTGACTAAAAAGGTTCCGTCCCAACGCCACCACCGTAC
>JAYTHD010000320.1:0-9291 GCA_043732975.1 Verrucomicrobiota bacterium | reverse complement strand
TAGAATGTTCATAAAGTGAGGTCCGGAAATGGACCCTCCATGAATACCCCGTTTCCGCGGAAAAACCAATGGGAATTGCGGACGGATGATAAGAAGGTCAAAGAGGCCTCATCAAGGCGCCGGCCTGGGAGGTGCGCGCCGAACAGCCGGCGGAAGGAGACAGGCTCGCCGTCGCCTTGGGCAAGCGGACGGGCGCCGAGAAGGTGACAGGTTCAAAGATTTGAGATCCAAGTGCCAAATCAGGTGCCAGGTTCAAAATCTGGAATGCTTGGAGTCAAAATTGGTGCCAGGTTCGAAATGTAGGATCTTTTCTGAAACCTGCGGCGCGAGTATCCTGTGACGGTACGAGGGCCAGTGTGGCCCCAAGTCGCACCCGATCATTTCTTGCGTGTTCCACCAAGGCGCGACCAAAATGCCCGTCGTGCTGGAAGCAGACCTTCTTGATAAGCTCAGAAAGATCGAACGTCTTCACGCCGGGGCCACTACGCCGGGCGAGAAGGACGCCGCCGCCAGCGCGCTGGCGCGCATTCAGGCCCGTCTGGCTGAGATCACCCGAACCGAGCCGGCGGTGGAATTCAATTTCCGAATGCGGGATTTGTGGTCCAAGCGACTCCTGATCGCGCTGCTGCGGCGCTATTCCATCCGCCCCTACCGCTACAGTCGCCAACGACGGACCACCGTCATGGCCCGTGTGCCCCGGAGTTTCGTCAATGAAACGCTGTGGCCCGAGTACCTCGAACTCAGCCAGGTGCTCAAGACCTATTTCAGCGACATGACCGACCGGGTGATCGCCCAGAGCATCCACGGGGACGCCACCGAAGAAGAGGTCGTGCCCGGGGACTATTTGGAACAACACACGGTTTAGGTTCACGCCGATCCTCATGCGAGAGTGGCCGGACGGAAGACGGGATTTTTGCGGGGACTTCCGGCAAAGCACTGCGACCGACGTCTCCACGCAACCGTTGCGATGCGTGATGCGAACGTTTTCAGACGGGATCGTCGACACGCGATTCGGACGCCATCGCTATTCATCGCTCACAATTCAATCCCCCCGGCACTGCAGTTTTGGTCTGGATGGACGCATTCGCATGGTCGCCGACACCGATCTGCTCGGCCTCCCGTTGCGGCCGACGCTTCTTCGTTTCCATCCCGACGGAAGCCTCGACGGGTCGTTCGGTTCCGAGAACCTGTGCGCCTCCGACCTTCGCGGGATGACCATCCTCAAGGGTGGTCGCACCTTGGTGTGGCGTGGCCCCCAACCGGCGGCGAACCCAGGGAAACAGGTGTTGCCATTCGCGAAGGCAATCAGACCATTCACCAAATTCAATTCAACCAGGGGTTCCTGCAAATCGCTGCCGACGCGCCTGAGCACGGGACTTTGATTCTGGACAGGCTCGACTCGTTCCGCGGACTGATGCCAAAGCAGCGATCCTTGATACCAACGGACGCACCCGCCCCGAATCCCGCACAGTGGGTAACTGGGAAGATTGGTGGCGTCATTATCAGGTACGCCACGGACCCCACGCTGGCTAAAGAACCCCAGCTCTATCGCGCCACCTCGGACTGAGAGACGGAGAATCAAAAACAGATGCTCCCGTTGAGATCGGACTTCAGTGAACCTGGCACCTTGTAGCACCCTTCCATCAACGACCGAAGGGCGGCCGGGTCCGCCACCGATGAATCTCTTCATGCCCATCGGCGTAACTCATCGTTCCAGCGGGGATTGATCCGCGGGGATTCCCCGCGGAAAACCGTACGTGAGTAGTACCGCGGCCTGCCACGCCGGTCTGCAGCCGGCAATATCGCTCGCACGGATCCATCGCTTGAGGGCCCCGCGGTTTCGGTAGTCCTTCCGCAAGGCGTCTCCGGTCAGATCGGTTATTTTCCTGACAAAACGTCGGATCTGGACGGCGGTCGATCTTCGGCGTCGTTGGTTGGCCATCCTGGGATCTTGGAAAAATCCATAGGTATTATCAATGAACTGTTCGGCCTCCCTGCGGGCGACGCCGGTGTGCTCCAATTGTTCCGCAAGGCAGCCTTTGAATCGTTGATACAGCAATTCGGCCTGGGGCAGCACCCCGGTTGGAGGTCTCCTGCCGGTGTTGGCGTCGTGTTTTTCCATCAGTGAATACAACAACGGAAGCGTTTTGACCCGTCCGCGGATGACGCTTAATTGCGCCAGCAGCATTTCGCCGACATGAACCGATAGACGTGAATCCGTATGGGCAGCGGTGATCTTAAAAATTTCACTGAAAACCGGCGTTCGCTGAACGGCGTAGAAATTGGAAAACCAGGAATCGGCCAGCCGGACACAGCGATCGAACGGACGGTCATCCTCGATGGAGTACCCCTGATGAACCATGCCGCACCAGCGGGGCAGTTTGGGATTCAGCATGGCCACCCGCCCCATGGCCGAGTCGTACCTCGGCTGTGCTTTGAGGAAATCGACGCAGCGCCAGACCGAATCGGAAAACAGATAGTCATCGTCCGCGCAGAACACCACGAAGGGCGACCGAACCCGCTCCAATCCCTGAACGCACTTGTCCGTGATGTTCAAGTCGAAATGCTGATAGTCGATGGGCAGGGTTATGCGGGCCCTCTCGATTAGCTCGCGGTTTTCAGCGGCTGCGGTGGGATTGCTGGAATCCACGATGAGGAACGGGAAGCCGGGTGGGAACTGGGTGTACAAACGGAATAGACGCCGCAGGAATTGCGGTCGGTTGTGGGTCGGCACCACACAGGTAAGGCTGTCGCCAGTCATACACGGAAAGTCCTGCGGCGGTTGATTTATCGTTTTTCCCGCGGCACCGCCCAGACGTAATCGGTCCAATCCTTCGCCGAGGCCGGGGCGACGGAGCCATCTGGATTGATCCGATAGGGTTCGTAGTCCAGTCCACGGAGCAGGGTTTCGATCTCGGAAAACAATTCGCCCCCCGTGGATCGATCATGGCGGCCCATGGCTTCAAAATAGAGTCTGGGTCGCAACGTTTCCAGGGTTCGCCGGCCACCCCGGAAGACGTTTAATTCCATGCCTTCAACGTCCACTTTCATGAAATCCGCCCGGAGGATACCGGCGGTGCTCAACCGTTCGTCGAGGGTCGCCACGGGCACTTCCACTTCGCCGGTTTCCCCCAGGAATCCATTGCCGGGGTTGCCGGGTTCATTGCGCCAAAACAGTCGGCCGGGTTGGTCCGAGAGCCCCACGGGATGGATCGTGACCCGGCGTTCCAGTGTGGGATTGAGGGAGAGATTGCGGCGCAATCGTTCCAGGTTGGGCGGCCCCGGCTCAAAGGCATGAACGCGGCCGGAATCGCCGACCGCCTTGGCGAACGCCAGCACCGAGGCCCCGATATTGGCGCCGACATCCAGGCAAACGTCGCCCGGACGAACGTGGCATTCAATCAGGGAGATCAGTTCGGGCTCGAATTCGTTCGACCACATCAGCCGATCACAGAGAAAAGTCGTGTCCAGTGCCACCCGGACATCGCCGAGGTAGTGGTCGAAGTTGAGGCGCAATCCGAATGGTGCGGCCTTGCGCCAGTTTGGGGAACGATCCAGCAGGCGATGACGGGTGCCGGCCGGCAGGCAACGGAGGACGAGGCGTCGGAGGAGGCGGGAGACTTGGGCCATGAGAGGAGGGGCAGGAATCAATCCACCGACCCGGCGCGCCGGAATTGGGCATTATTGCGAGTGCGTCCGCAGGCAGTGTATCCATTCGCGGCGAGCAACTGCACCACGTTGTCCTTCTCACCCAGATGCTCCATGGAAACGGCCCGGGGCCATAACTGCCGGGGCGCATCCCGAAAAAATGGCGCCAAGGCGGCATATTCGTAGCCTTCAATGTCGATCTTCAATGCATCGATCCGCGTGATGCCGGTCGCCGCGAGAATGTCCAGCAACGGTCGCACCGGGATCGCCCCCGCAGCGTCGTCCCGCACGGTCTGGACAATGGCGAGATCGTTTTCCAGCATGTTTAGATTCGCCCTCCCGGTGTAGTCGCCGACCGCAAATGCCTGGACGGAGCAGTTCGTGATCCCATTGGCCTCGCAATTGTAGCGGAGGCGATCACTGCAGATTCGATTGGGCTCGATGGCGACGACGCGTCCCTGGGGTCCCAGGAAATTGGCGAGGGCCACCGAGTACAAACCGATATTGGCCCCGATGTCGACAAAAACGCCGTCCTTGGGCAACCCCTGCTGCAGGAAATTGATTTCCTCCTGATTATAATGGGGATGCAGCAACAAGGCGCTTTCGACGAGATTGGTCGTGGGATACACCCGGAACCTGCCGTAGAGCGACACCACATCCACCGGGCCGGCGCGGAGAAAATTGATCACGCGGACCCAGACCGGACGCAGTGTGCCCCGGTAGAACGGTGGGATCCGGATCAACGCCAGCACGGCTCGCTGGAGCAGCGAAGGCGGGTATTTGCCGAAGGGGCTCGTCAGGTCGGCGTTGGAAGAATTCATGAAAAGGGAGTTATTCACGCCAGTGTTCCGCGATCCACGGCGTGGGGCGGGCATGGCGCAGGCCGAATTTGGTCGTGGCCCCGCGCACGGCCTCCTCCGGTTTGGGGAAGCCGTGGAAAACGACAATCTTGACATCCCTCGGTTGCTGCGGCGTCCGCCAGTAGCACCCGGGAAACCGCGACAGGCAATGCCGTTTGAAACTCCGACACCATATCTCCGGCCAGAAAGTCAGTGGTTTGGCGGATTCGGAAAGATATTCCTGTTCATTGCGGACGCGGCCCATGACCGCCTGGGGATCGGCCTCGAACTGGCGCAGGATTGATTCATGCTGGCCACCTTCGAACCGGAAAACGGAGGAATTGCCGACGCCCCGGTCACCCCGGAGCCAATCCCGAATGATGCAGAAATTCCCGGGGTGTTGGAAGAAGGCGTCGATGGAACCTACGAGCACCAGATCGAGGTCGAGAAACAGCGTCGGCCCGGTCAATTGCGCCGCTGGAGAAAACACGCCCAGCTTCATCCATCCGCGCTCCGGGCCGGGAGGGAATTTCACGACGGGCAAGGGCCGTACCTCGACGGCGTCGCCCAGTCCAGAGCCATCGTCGGTGAAGCAGATGAAGCGGTGCGGTACCAAAATCTGCCGATGCGCCATCGCCCGGAGGCGCCGGACGTATTCCGGCCCGTACTTGGTGCCCCATTTCATGCAGACGACGGTTGCCATTTGCGACGCCACAGGGTGTAAACGGGTGGCGGACACTCCGCAAAGATCTGGCTGACCCAAGACCATCCAGTCGGGCCCCACGAAGCCGAGGATGCGAACCCCGTGAATACGGGATGGACGAAGTCGATACGGGCCAGTTTTTGGGATTTGGCGGGGTGACATTTTACCGGTATTCTCGCGCCCATGGTCTCCACGCCGCACCTCGCTCTCCGGCGCGCGCTGTCGCGCCGGCGCTTTCTCCAAGGCACGGGCATCGCCTTGTCCCTGCCGTTGCTGGAGGCCATGAGCCCGGTGTTGGCCGGTGCCGGTGCCGGCAAGCCCGCGGATCGGTCGGACGGCAAGCCGCGGCGGATGTTCGCCATTTGCAACAACCTCGGCCTGCTGCCCGAGAACTTTTTTCCGCAGACCCCGGGACGCAACTACGCGCCTTCGCCCTACCTCGAGTTGCTGCGGGCACACCAGCAGGATTTTACAGTATTCAGCGGCGTCTCCCATCCGGAAGTCGACGGCGGGCATCCGGCCGACAACTGTTTCCTCACCGCCGCCCCGCACCCGGGCAGCGGCGGCTTTCGGAACACCATTTCGCTCGATCAATACATTGCCGAACGTATCGGGCATCTCACCCGTTTCCCTTCGTTGAACCTTGGAGTGAATGTCCAGCAAGGCGTTCGCAGCCTCGCCTGGACGGGTTCCGGCGCCTTGATTCCCTGCGAGGAGAAACCGTCCGAAGTCTTCCGTCGCCTCTTCCTGCAAGGCTCTCCGTCCGAGACCGAGACCCAGGTCCGTCGACTCGACCTCGGACGCAGCATCCTCGATTCCGTCGCCGGCCAGGCCAGGGATCTCCAGAAACATCTCGGCGTGCAGGATCGTCAACGACTGGATCAGTACTTCACCAGCGTCCGCGAACTGGAGCAGCGAATGAAGATGTCGCGGGAATGGGAGCGCCGTCCCAAGCCCGTCCCGTCGTCACCGGGCCCGCTCGATCCCGCCAGCCCGCGTGAATACATGGAAAAGGTGCGACTCATGTACGATCTCGCCCGGCTCGCGTTTGAAACGGATTCCACCCGTTCGATCGCCCTGCTGCTCGACAGCGTGAATTCGCCGGTGATCGAACTCGGCGAAACGAAGCTGTCCGACGCCTACCACAACCTCTCGCACCATGGCAAATCCGCGACCAAACTGGCGCAACTGAAGGCCATCGACGAATGGCACATGCGCCTGCTGGCCGAAATGTTCGCCCGTTTAAAACAGACCCGGGAGGACGGCGACACCCTGTTGGACCGCACCATGATTCTTTACGGTTCGAATCTGGGAAATGCGAACACCCATGTGACCACGAACCTGCCGGTTCTCTTGGCCGGCGGCGGCTTCAAGCACGGACAACATCTCGGTTTTGATTCCGAGCGGAATTACCCGCTGCCGAACCTCTTCGTCTCGATGCTCCAGCGCTTCGGCATCGAAGCCGACACTTTCGCCTCGTCCACCGGGACAATGCGCGGCTTGGAATTGGCCTGATTTCGGAGCCCGCGTCGCATCGGGGACAGATGGACCGCTGGTCAGGCAACGGTTATCATGGCGCCATCGCAAAGACGCCAGGACAGTGTGCCTGCTATGCCTCGTGGCCAGCAACCGAGAACGCAAATACCAGGGTTGATTCCCGATACCTAAGATCGCTCATCCGGGCCCTGGCTTGCCCGTTTAGCAATGAACCTGTCACTTCTTTTTTTTACATTCATTCATCACAATTTGCCCGTGCCGTGGCGATCGAGTAGTTGGCGTGCAGCGGTGAGCCTGGCATGGCACCATTTTATTACAGTGAACCGGTCATCATTTTGACCAGTGGCTCATCGTCCAGCCGCGTGGCGGCCCAAACTCGCGGAGACTCTCGCACCGGTTTTGGACCTACTGCCAACAAATTGATATCAAGTGACAGGTTCATTGCGTTTCAAAGTAGGTTAAGTGACAGGTTCATTACTGTTCAGTGCGGCGAAGCATCCCACCCGTTTGGGCCCGGCACCCCGCGGGAGTGCCGCGGCGAAGCCTGGGGAAGGGCCGGTTGAAATGCCATCCGGTTCCAAAATGCGTCCGACGCCATTTTCGCGTTGACCCGGTCACCCATTCTGGGCTAACTGTTCCTCATGGCATCGTGCGCACATGTAGTCGTCCTCGTAGTAGGCGGAATTTCCGCCGCGGGGACTGGTTGCGCTTGATATCGCTTTAACCAAAAACCCACGGCTGGAGACGGCCGTGGGTTTTTTGTACCCCGGCTGCCGCCGGCCAGTTTCGAAAGCAAATGACATGAGTACAGCAGCAACAAGCAATGTGCCCCAGGCTCCGGAGGCCAAGCGGGAGGTCGGTGGCGAGTCGCAATTCGGTCGCGACATCTTTGTGCGCGCCCTCGAGCGCGCCGGCGTGGAGGTCATTTTCGCGTACCCGGGCGGCGCCAGCATGGAACTTCACCAGGCGCTCACCAAGTCCAGAATCCGCACCATCCTCCCCCGCCACGAGCAAGGCGGCAGTTTCGCGGCGGAAGGTTATGCCCGGGTCACCGGCAAGGCCGGCGTTTGCATGGGCACCTCGGGACCGGGCGCGACCAATCTGGTCACCGCCATCGCCGATGCGTACATGGATTCCACCCCGTTGGTCGCCATCACCGGCCAGGTGCCCCAGGCCATGATCGGACGCGGCGCCTTTCAGGAGACCGACATGATTGGCGTCACGCTGCCCATCGTGAAGCATTCCTATCTGGTGACCGACATCCGCGATATTCCCCGCATCGTGGCCGAGGCGTTCTACATCGCCGAGACGGGCCGCCCTGGACCGGTCGTGATCGACTTCCCGAAAAACATCCAGCAGCTGAAGTCCACTCCGATCTGGCCGACCCTCGAGGAGATCAAGAAGGGGCTGCGTTCGTACAATCCCTCACCCGTGGCAGACGAAACCGCCTTGAATGAGGTGATCGGACTCATCGCGAACGCCGAGCGCCCGGTGCTCTACGTCGGGGGTGGGATCATCACCGGCAATGCCAGCAAGGAACTGCTGGCCTTCGCCGAGGCAACCAATATTCCCGTGACCACGACGCTCATGGGCGTCGGCGGCTTTCCGGAAACCCACCGGCTTTCCATGCGCTGGCTGGGCATGCATGGTTCGGCCGTTGCCAACTGGGCCGTCAGCGGTGAATTCGTCCCGCGGATCACCGGGACAGAACCGCTGGTCCGCCTCAAGGATGGCGCGGATGTCCTGCTGGCTTTTGGCGTGCGCTTCGATGACCGCGTGACGGGCAAATTCGAGGAATTCGCCAAACACGGTACGATCGTGCATCTCGACATCGACAAATCCGAGCACAACAAGAACAAGCGGGCGCATCTGGCCATCCACGGGGATGTCAAAAACGCGCTGGGCCGGTTGAACGAACTGCTCAAGAAACGCGGGGGCATCGGCAGGAAATTTGAGAGCTGGCACGCCCAGATCGATGAGTGGCGGAAAAAGGGTTCCTTCCGGTACACGACGCCGGACCAAATTGTCTCGTCGGATCACATCAAGGATCATTTCAAGCCCGGGATGGAAGGCGAAGCGATCCTGCCCCAGATGGTGATCGAGATGCTTTATGAACTCACGCAGGGCGATGCGATCATTACCACCGGCGTCGGGCAGCATCAGATGTGGGCTGGTCAATGGTACAAGTTCAAGGATCCCCGCACCTTTGTGACGTCCGCGGGCCTGGGCTCGATGGGCTACGGTTTTCCGGCCGCATTGGGCGCCAAGGTGGCGGCCCCGCACAAACAGGTGGTGGATATTGACGGCGACGGATCCTTCCTGATGAACATCCAGGAATTGGCCACGGCGCACGTCGAGAAGATCGCCGCCAAGGGCATCATCCTGAACAACCAGCACCTCGGCATGGTGGTGCAATGGGAGGATAATTTCTACGACGGCAACCGGGGCCATACCTACCTCGGCAATCCGGATTCGCGGAACCAGGTCTATCCCGATTACGTCAAGGTCTGCACCAGCTTCGGTGTGCCCTGTGAGCGGGTGTATTACCGGAAGGATCTGCGGGCGGCCCTGCAACGGATGCTCGATTCGAAGACCGCCTACATC
>JAYTHD010000319.1:0-13126 GCA_043732975.1 Verrucomicrobiota bacterium | reverse complement strand
ACCCGGAACACTGCCGCGGCTCACAGACCCGCGGTTCGATCCCTGGCTTATGGCCACAAAATTGGTGGGGTGAGAGTCTCTCGAGCCAGCCGCGTTGGGGACGGACTTCGTCATCGCCTGGCTCGTCAGAGACTCGCGCCACCGTGACCGCGCCCCTGAGGGTCGCACCTGTACCGCCGACGTGGACGTCAGCGGTACAGGGCGTCGTCCGTCGGATAAAACTCCATGCCGACGCTTGCCTCCGGGTGTCGTCATGGTACTGCTGGGGAATGATCCTCCGTGTCCTGACCGCGTTGTTTGCTTTCGGCGTCATGGCGGTGAGCCTGTCTGACGCGCCCCACCCGATGACCTTTGACGATCTTATGCGCGTGCAGCGGATCAGCGATCCTCAAATCTCACCGGACGGCACCCACCTGGCCGTGGTGGTCGGAGCGGCGGAATTCGCGGCCAATCGCGTCAATACGGACATCTGGTTGGTACCGCTGGGCGCCGACGGATTGGCCAGCGGGGATCCCAAAAAATGGACCTCTTCGCCCAGGCATGATCGACACCCCCGCTGGTCGCCCGACGGCAAGTGGATGGCCTTTGAGTCCAATCGGGATGGCGAATATCAAATCTATCTTCTCCCCACGGAAGGCGGCGAGGCTCAGCGGCTCACGTTCATGGCCAGCGAGGCCGCGCAACCCGTCTGGAGTCGCGACGGCAAATCGCTCGCGTTCGTCTCCTCGGTTTTCCCAGAGTTCTCGGACCGCCCTTTCGCGGAAGCCGACGCCGCGAATCGCAGCCGGCTGAAGTCGCGCGACGACTCCAAGGTCAAGGCGCGGATCACGACCAATCTGCTTTATCGTCACTGGGATTCCTGGGTTGACGGCAAACGACAGCACGTCTTCGTGATTGATGTCACCAACGGCGTGGCCGTCGGTTCGCCGCGAAATGTGACTCCGGGGCCGCGCGACGGCGTCCCGACCTCCAGCACGTTCAGTGCGGGCGACGAATTTGACTTCTCGCCCGACGGCCGGCATCTGGCGCACACCACGACGCCCTGGCCGGTCCGCGAGGAGGCGTGGCGAACCGATCATGAAATCCGCGCGGTTGAAATTGCTCCCGGCGCTGCGGTCGCCCGATCCACGTCGTTGACACCCGGCAATCCCGCCGCGGACGGATTGCCCCGCTATTCCCCCGATGGCCGCTGGCTCGCTTACCGGGCCCAGCGGCGCGCCGGCTTCGAAGCGGATCGCTGGGAGCTTTGGCGGCTCAATCTGGAAACCAACGAGCGACGCAGTCTCACGCCGGCCTTCGACTCCAGCGTCGAGTCCTTCACCTGGTCGCCCACGGGCCAGCAAATTCTCCTTGAAGCCGAAACGAAAGGCACGAAGGCGCTGTGGCTCGTCTCCGCCACCGGTGGTCTGGTGCGCCGCCTGGTGGAAGGCGGGTCCAACGGCGAGGCGACCTTTTCTGCCGATGGTCGTTGGATCTACTTCACCCGCTCGCAGTTGACCCGACCATCGGAAGTTTACCGCGTCTCGATACAGGGCGGCCCACCCATCGCCGTGACCCACTTCAATGACGCGCTCGTCAGCCAGTGGCAGCGAACCGAACCGGAATCGGTGACCACCAAGGGCGCGGAGGGCAAGCCCGTGCAAATGTGGATCCTGAAGCCGCCGGGCTTTTCGCCGAAACGGAAGCACCCGTTGGTCTTCTGGGTCCATGGCGGTCCGCAAGGCGCCTTCATGGATTCGTGGTCCTTTCGCTGGAATGCCCAGCTCTGGGCGGCCCAGGGCTATTGCGTGGCCCTGCCCAATCCCCGCGGGTCGACCGGCTTCGGGCAGAAATTCACCGATGAAATCTCGCACGATTGGGGCGGCCGCGTCGTGGGCGACCTGATGTCGAGCCTGGCGTACCTCGAGAACCAGCCCTGGGTCGACACGCATCGGATGGCCGCCGCCGGCGCCTCATTTGGCGGCTATATGATGAACTGGTTCCAGGGCCACACGGATAAGTTCCGAACGCTGATCACCCACTGCGGTGTCTATAATTTCGAGACCATGTACGGGACCACGGAAGAACTGTGGTTCGACGAGTGGGAACACGGATTACCTTGGGAAAACCCTGATTTCTCCCGCTATTCCCCGCACCGGCACGCCGCAAAATTCCGCACGCCGCAGCTCGTGATCCACAACGAACTCGATTTCCGTGTGCCCCTCGCCCAGGGCCTGGATCTTTTTTCCGTACTGCAACGCCGCAATATACCTTCCAAATTCCTATACTTTCCAGACGAGGGCCACTGGGTATTGAAACCCCAGAACAGCGAGCTCTGGCACCGCACCGTCTTCGACTGGTTGCACCAATACCTCAAAGAGTAGGACGCTGCCGGAGCCAGCAGTTCCGGAACCTCATCACCAACCGAGACCCAAGACGGTCAGTTGGGCGTTCAGCGCGGCGGGATCGATGATGTCCAGCCGGCCGTCGCGCCACAGGATTGCGAATTGGCGCCGATCGGGCAGAAAACGGATTCCCGCGGCCAACCCCGTGGCCGCCGGAATATCAAAACGCGCCCGCACCCGGCCATCCAACGTCACCAAAAATACGGTTTCATCCCGGGTCACAACGGCGTAGTCACTTTCCGGTGCGATGACAAAACTGGTCATGTCGCCCGCCAAGGTGCCCTGCAGAATCGCCTTCGGGTTCCACGTCGCCACCTCCCACAGCGTGCTCTGATCCTGCCCGTTCGACGTCATCACCGTTCGCCCATCGGCGCTCCAGGCCACGTCGCAGGACACCGGTGCCGACAGTTCCCGGAGCACCGCACCGTCACGGACTCGATGGAGCCGGATTCGCAAACCGGAAAGATTGGTTCCCACCGCCGCACAATTGACCAGCGCCTGGTCCCCCGCCGGATTCAGGGCCCCGGCATATACTCCCGGTGCGGACCACTCGTGGATGATCTTCGCTGAATTCTCCGAAACCTCCTGGACACGCACTCGTCCCACCGACGCATCGACCATGAAAAACATCCGCGTATCGGCGGTGCGGTCGGTCACGGTCCAACCTGGCGTCGGATCCAGTTTCCGCGCGGCGCCGAGATGCGGAACTCCGTCGTTGTCCAACACCAACTCATAGTGGCACCAGCCGGTTTGAGAGGAGTGCCGGAGCAAGCCCCGCCCGCCGGGAGCAAAGGCCGCCGTGCTGACCTCCAGTCCGGGCGCGTCCCCGGTGTCCAGCGAGTCGAGCACCCGGCCCGACAACGCATCGCGCAGGAAAAGATAACGGCCATGGCTGGAAACCACCCAGCGGCCATCGGCGGAGAAATCGAAGCAGCAATTATTCACCGCCATTTCCACATCATCGGGCGACGGCACCGCCAGCGTCCGGCAACCGACCGGTGATTCAAAGTGGAAGCGGGTGGCCACTCCGGTCAGCGACGAAAACACAAACGAATCCGCTCCCGGCGCGGCGGCCAGCTGACTGGGGCCGAATCCGTCCATCACCAGATCTTCAACGCCACTGCCGATATTCACGATTCGCAACAACGTGCCACGGCCCCGAAATGCCAGCAGCCGGTCGTTCCCCAGGAAGTGCAATTCTCCCGGACCGGATCCCGGACAGATCAGGTTTTTCAGAAGTCGTCCGCTGATCACATCGTGGAAGGCGATGGCGTTCTCGCTGCCCATGATGGCCAGCGTGTGACTGTCGCCCGCCCAGCACATGCCACTGAAGCGCGTGGCGACCGGGATGCGACGCAGGCGGCGCAGACTGGGCAATTCCAGAATTTCCACCTGACGGAACGCGGCGCTGCCCAGCACCGAGGCTGCCAGTTGCCGCCCGTCGGGAGCGATGCGCACCGTGGTGACTTTTTCGGGCGACGACCACCGCGCCAGCTCGACGCCATCAGGAACTCGGTGCAACGACAACCCACCGCCCGGGAGCCCGACGACCAGTCCTTTTCCGTCCGGCGTCAACCCGTAGTCGTCGTTGTAGGGATCCGTGAATAGTTCTTCTCCCGGATTGGGGCGATTCGTCAGGGTCAGCACCGACCGTCCATCCTGCACTTGCCAGACACGCACCGCGTTTCCGTGCAACCGCGACACGACCCGACGCGCCTCCTGATCATAACGCATCGGGCCGAACGTGTTGGTGTAACCGGACAATTCCAGTGCCGGTCCGCTCGCCGAACCGCCCCAATTCTGCACCCGCGGGGCGCCCATGACCATGCCGGTGGATTCCTTCAGGCGCACCACGACGTTGCTCCCCGCGGCATCGAAGCTGATGTCCGAAGGCACGCCGAGCCGGAGATCCCATTGGGCGACGGACCGCACATCCGTCAGCAGCAGGGCCGCGAGCGCCTCTTCCCGCAGATCATCGCCGACCCGCACGCGAGCCGCCTCGGTGATCGCCTGCAAGGCCCGCTCCCGCCGACCGGGAAGCGTCGTCCGCCGGATCGCCCGTGCTTCTGCCAGGCGAGCCTCCCGCAGACGCTCGCGTCCATCCGCCTCCGCCGAACGCACCTGGGCCAGTGCCGCGGCCGTGTGACGCCACGCCCGGGCGATCAGGAGGGTCGAAAGGATGGAACCAGTGGCCAGAATCACGGCCAGGAATCCGGCGGCCGCCCGTGCCGGACGACGTCGACACCAGCGGACCAACCGGCCGGGCACGGACAGCGGCCGGGCAATGATCGGATCTCCGACGAGAAACCGGGTCAAGTCCGCCGCCAGCGCTGCGGCCGTGCGGTAGCGCCGGGCCGGTTCGCGTTCGAGGCATTTGAGGCAGATCGTTTCCAGATCCCGTGGCACGGCTGGATTCAACACCCGCGGCGCCACGGGATCTGTGACGAGCAATTGCCGGAGCAACTCGGAAAGCGATTCCGCCACAAACGGGGCGCGGGCGGTCAGCAAGTAATACAGCAGCGCCCCGAGTGAATAGACATCCGACGCCGGCGTCACCGGACCGAAGGAGGCATCCGCCTGCTCCGGTGGCAGGTAGCCCGGGGTTCCGACCACCTGTCCCGTCACGGTCAGATCCGAACCGCCCACCAATTCCTTCGCGAGACCAAAATCCGTGATTCGAGGCTCCCCCTGCGGATCGATCAGCACGTTGGATGGTTTCAGGTCCCGGTGCAGGATTCCCTTTTTATGCGCATGCTGGATCGCCTTGGAGACCGTCAGCAACAGGCGCGCCGCCTTTTCGGCCGCCAGCGCCCGCCCACGCATCCATTGGATCAAGTTGGGCCCCTCCACCAGATCCATGGTATAATAGGGAATGCCCTCGTGCGCGCCGACCTGGTGGATCGAGACAATATTGGGATGTTGCAAACGTGCAGTGGCCGCCGCCTCCAGGCGAAAGCGCGCGACATATTCCGGTCGGGCGAATTCCCCCGACGACAGAACCTTCAACGCCACCAATCGTCCCAGACTTTTTTGTCGCGCCCGATAGATCACCCCCATACCGCCACGAGCCACTTCACCCAGCAGTTCAAAATCACCGATGGATTGCTGAAAAAAGGGATTCGCGCTCTGGAATTCCGCCTCCGGCGGTGTCGACACCGATTCCCAACCATCCGCCACGAGACAGCGCGGACACACCGCCGCCCCGGTGAACGAAATCACCGTCGTGCCGCATTTTTCACAGGTGGCCATGGACATGTCTGCTGCCGAATCGCTGACCGATCATCCGATCAACCGGCAAATACCGCGAGCATATAGCGGAGTTCCCCCTCGACCTGATCCGGCCGCTCCACCGTCCGGGCGACTTCCTCCCGGAGCAATTCCCGGTAACGCAGTCGCAGTCGATGGACGGCCACCTTGATGGCTCCCTCGCTCATCTTCAAACGTTGGCCCATTGCGATATACGAAACCCCCGGCTGGGGTCCCCACAGGAACTGCTGCAATTGTCCGTACAGTTCCGAGCGGTCCGTGGCTTCATACCCCTCGCGCAATCGGTGCAGAACCCGCTCCAGCAACGCCTCGACCCAGCGTCGTTCGTACAGACGATCCGGCGACAACGTATCACACGGTTCGAGCGCGAGTCGGTTTTCGGCATCATCCAGCGAGAGCGGCATCAAAAAGGCGCCGCCGCCACGCTTCTACCGGGTGGCGCGCCGCCATTCCTCATTCAAAAAGCGCTTCATCGAACTCAGCAGAAAGGTGCGAAATCGGCCGCGCTCCGGATCGGCCCGCTCAAAGCTTCCCCGCTGCAGGAAACGACTGAAGAATTCCTGCGTGAGATCCTGAGCGTCCTCCGGGCCCTGTCCCTGGCGACGGACGTAGGCATAAAGAGGGAACCAGTAGGACCGGCAAAGCTGCTCCAAGGCCCGAAAAGCCGCGTCTTCACAACCGCCGCCCACCTGGAGCACCAGACTCCAATGCGTCGTCTGAAACTGGGCCTGACTCGAACCCGGGACCCGATCCTCCAAAAGAGCTTCCACAACCCGTAGGGTTAATGAAAAAACACCCAAAGAAAACTACTAATCGAAACTCTCGGCTTCCGGCGTCGACTCGCGGGCGAACCATTGGCGAATCTGAATTTCAGATCGTACCGCCCGCAAAACACGCCCACGGAGTTTTCGCTGGAGTCTCAGGCCTCAGAGTTCTCGGAATGTATGGAAGGCAACATTGAAGAATTCCTTTCCCTGAACTCTGGTGAACTGGCAATGGGGTGGACCTGTCGTGCGGCGACGGGTAGAGCGGCGCAACCAATGCACTGGCCTCCGCCCGCGCTGCGCGGGCGCGGCAGTCGCAGCGCGACTGCCGCCACCTCGTGGGTCGAGGGGAAATGCTGTCAGCAATTTTGGCCGCCAATTGCCCGGAAACTTCTAATGCCTGAAAGCCCGGCGGGACGGGGACACAACCCCAGCCCGCCACAAAGCCAACCCCGCAATCCGGGGCACCGATCCGTTGCCAATCGCGCTCAACCCAGGAAACCAAGATTCGAGACCCCGAAGTTCTGGAGATTGGGGAAGACCACCGGCAGGTCCGTCGCGGCGACTCCAAACCAGGACGCGAGCGTCGCCCCGTATTGATCGATCGAGGTCGTCGGGATCAACGCTCCCCGCGACCCGGAATCGTCGGGACCCCCCAACGCCAGGGACGGGAAGGTGCCGTAAATCTGACCGCCCTTCACCGCGCCACCCATGATCAGGTGATGGCTGCCCCATCCGTGGTCGCTGCCGGTCCCGCTCGGCTGCAGGGTCCGGCCGAAATCCGAAAGGGTGAAACTGGTCACCTGATTCGACACCGCCATTTCATCCATGGCGAGGTTGAACGCCGCCAATCCGGCCGACAATTGGCTGAGCAAATTCCACTGCTGCCAACTCTGGGATCCATGGGTATCGAAGCCGCCCAGGGAACAGAAAAACACCTGCCGGCTCATGCCCACGGTGGTCCGCAGTTTGATCACCTTGGCCACCTGCTGAAGTTGGTTCCCGATGCTCGTCCCAGGGAACACCGTATTAAGAGTCGCCGAATTCCCGGTGAGAAGCGCATTCAGGTCCAGGGCATCGCGACGCGATTTGTTGGCGGCCTGCACCAGTTTAAGTCCGCTGTCCATGCCCAGGATCTGCTGCAACCCCGTGCGGCGGGCATCCGCGGCGGACTGCGGCCAGAGATTCATGCCGGCCGGATCGAGATTGAAGCCCGGCAACAGGCTGGCGGATTGAATCACACTGCCGGTGCAATAAAGCGCCGGACCGGCGATTGAAATCGCCGCGGGAAAAGCCGACGCCCCGTTCAACGCCCGCACTTCATCCACCGCCCGCGCCCCCCAGCCCGTGCCCCCCGAACCCGTCGGCATGCCGGTCTGCATTTGTTGAATCTGGTCGGAATGCGAAAACAGATTGGTCGGCAACGGGGTGGCGTTGGCGAGGAACTGCGTCCGGGAGACCGGTTGCACGAGCATGCCCGTGTTGGCGATGACAGCGAGCCGTCCGGAAGCCCATAGCGGCTGGATGGCGCCGAGCCCGGGATTCAGGCCGTAGGGTGCGCCTTGCGGCGTCACCACCGGCAGCAGCGCCCCGTTATTGTCCGGTAATGCAATCGATCCACGCCCGGTCTTATAGGTTTTGAATTCGGATTGGGTCAATGGCACCACCATATTGTGGGCGTCATTGCCGCCCGACAGAAAGACACACACCAGCGCCTTGTAGTCAGGCACGCTGGATTGCGCGAGGGCATTGATATTGCCCAAACGGGACAACAGGGCGCTGCCGCCCAGGCCGATGAGCAATTGACGACGATTTATCCGGGTCTGGTTCATGGGAGGGTCTTGGAAAGATTAAAGTTAATATTAATATTGCACGGCGAACTGCCCACTCAACGCGGTGAGGTAGAGCACGGTTTCAATGCGGGTCTTGGCGTCATAGCCCGGGGTGGCGGCGGCTATCAGCGCCTGCTTCATCTCCGGGGACATGCGCCCGTGCAACAACGCCTGATTCGCCGCCTCCACCAGACCGGGCATGTCGTTCCCGTAGGGTTGGAAGGGTGACAAATCGAGGGCCATGTCCGTGGCCGGATAGTTGATCGCTTCGAACATCAGATTCCCCCGCAGGGCGGCCTCGGTGGGGGAGTAGATCTGGAATTCCGGGCCGAACAGCGGGCTCTTCGGAATATGATAGAGCGGCGAATACCAGCTGAACACGGAGGGCGGCGCCAGGATCGGCTGCGCCATATAGTCAAAGATATAGGTCAGTTGTTGGCCGGCGGTGAACCCGCCATTGAGCGCCCGCAGCAAGGCGGACATCTGATCGACGGGATGACGCAGGCGGCCCTGATCGATCGGTGCGTTGTCATCCCGGGCCTCGGGGTCCAGCAGAATCGCCCGGACCACGGCCTGCAGGTCGCCGCGGACGCCCGCCCCATTGTCCACGAAAACCGTGGCAATCCGCTGGATATAACCCGGACTCGGATTGCTGGTCACCAGAGCGCGGATCAAGCGGGTGGCGATGAAGGGCGCGATATTGGGATGCTGCATCAGGCAATCGATCACACTGGTTGGGGGAAATGGGCACGTACGCCGTGAATTGCCGGGTGGTTCCGATCTCAATGCTGGAAGTCGTCGGATATACCACAATGGGACCGGCGACCTGCGCCCGGGCGGACAGGCCCGGGAGCGACAGGAGAGCCAGCAGGAGGAACCACCGCAGTTTCGGGGTGATGCCGGCAAAAAATTGGGGGCGCATAAGTGCGGTCTGGAAGGAAGGGCAGTTCATGTCGGGAAGCAGGTTGGACGACATCCAGCGACAGCGCGGCCACTTCCCGGCCAGGGCGGACTGAAGAGTGGTAACCTTGTCATTGACCCATGCTATGCCGAATTCCCCCCAAGGTTACAGGAGTACCTTACTTTCTCTAAGAGCCTGTTGGAGAATTGAAAGGGCTCCTTTAAATTTTCAACCGGCTCTAAACGAAAAACGGCCCGGGCTTTCGCCCGGGCCGCTTGTGGATGGTCCCGGTTCCACCGGGTTTTCTGGTCGGATCTGATTACTTACTGAAAAGCATCTCTTCGTAGGACGGGACCGGCCAGTAGTCATCGGCCACGATCCCCTCGAGGGTGTCCACCACGCCGCGGATCACCAGCATCTGCGGCAGGACGTGATCCTTGAAGTGCGTCGCCTCGGCCAGAAGGCCGTCGACATGATGGGCACGGGTCTTGACCAGTTTGGCCAGATCCGACTGGAGGCTCACGATGAGGGCGCCGACCTTCTCGATCAACGTCGTATCCGCGGCGACGCCGGCGGCCTTGAGGGCGGCGACGTTGTTGGCCAGATCGGTCTGGTAACGGAGGGCCGCGGGGAGGTACTTGGTGTTGACCATTTCCACCACGAGGTTGGCCTCGACAATGACGGACTTGCAGTACTGTTCCAAGGCGACGTCGCGGCGGGACTCCAGTTCCCGGGCGGACAGGACGCCGTACTTTTCATAGGCCGCGATGGTTTCCTTGCTGGCGAGGACCGGCATGGCATCGGGTGAGGTCTTGAGATTCGGCAGACCCCGTTTGACGGCTTCCTTGTGCCATTCCTCGCTGTAGCCGTTGCCGTTGAAGATCACGGCGCTGTGTTCCTTGGCGATTTCCGTGAGCAGTTCCGCGACGGCGTCCTCGAACTTGCCCTTGGCCTTCTCAAGCTTGGTGGCGATGTAGTCCAGCGACTCCGCCATGATCGTATTCAACGCCGCCAGCGGCGCGCTGATGGATTGGTTCGACGCGACGGCGCGATACTCAAACTTATTGCCCGTGAAGGCGAAGGGCGACGTGCGATTCCGATCACCGGCGTCCTTCGGGAGGATCGGCAGGGACGGAACGCCGAGGTCCATGATGCCGGCCTTCTTGCTGGACTTGACCTTCCCCTTCTTCAATTGCTCGAAGATATCGGCCAACTGGGCGCCGAGGAAGATGGAGATGATGGCCGGCGGCGCCTCGTTGGCGCCGAGACGGTGATCGTTGCTGGCGCTCGCCACCATGGCGCGGAGAAGTCCGCCGTGACGGTGCACGGCCCGGATGACGCCGGCGCAGAAGACCAGGAACTGCAGGTTTTCGTGCGGCGTGCTGCCCGGGTCGAGCAGATTGCCCTGGCTGGCATTGCCGAGGGACCAGTTGAGGTGTTTGCCGGAACCATTCACCCCGGCGAAGGGCTTCTCATGGAGGACGCACTCGAGACCATGTCGCCGCGCCACGCGCTTCATCATGGTCATGATGAGCTGCTGGTGATCCGCCGCCACGTTGGCCTGTTCGTAGATCGGCGCGACCTCGTATTGGTTCGGTGCGACCTCGTTGTGGCGGGTCTTGACCGGAACGCCGAGCTGGAAGAGCTCGCCTTCCACCTCGGCCATGAACGCCAGCGCCCGCTCCGGAATGACGCCGAAATACTGATCCTCGAACTCCTGACCCTTCGGCGGCTTGGCACCGAAAAGCGTGCGCCCGGCGGTCATCAGGTCGGGACGTGCCAGCACGAAGTTGCGGTCGATCAGGAAATATTCCTGTTCGGGACCCGCGGTGGCCGTGACGTGGGAAATGTGGGAGTGGCCGAACAACTTCAGCACCCGGCGGGCCTGTTCATCCAGGGCCTTCATGGAGCGCAGCACGGGCGTCTTGAGATCGAGCGCCTCACCGGTCCACGAAACAAACGCCGTGGGAATGCAGAGCGTGACGCCGTTGGCGGCCACCTGCAGATAGCACGGGCTGGTCACATCCCAGGCGGTGTAGCCACGTGCCTCGCTGGTGGCACGAATGCCGCCGCTGGGGAAGGAAGACCCGTCGGGCTCCCCCTGGACGAGCACCTTGCCGGCGAACTCCGCCACCGCACCCCCGCGGCCATCGGGCTCCAGGAAGCTATCGTGCTTCTCCGCTGTGATGCCGGTGAGCGGCTGGAAGATATGCGAATAATGGGTCGCCCCGTGCTCCACCGCCCAATCTTTCAACGCGCTGGCCACGACGTCGGCCACCGAGGGATCCAGCGTCGCCCCGGCTTCGATGGTCTTTTTCAGGGATTTATAGACCGCCTTGGGCAGACGTGCTTGCATCACCTTGTCATTGAAGACGAGGGAACCGAAGTGGCACGCGGACTTGGCACCGCTGCCGGGAAGCGTGTTGGGCACGCGGGAATAATTGGCCGCGGTAATGGCCGCGATACGTACAGGACTGGCACTCATGTTTTTCAAGAATTGCTAAACTACGATTCAGTACGATTCAAAAGTCCGGAGAATGGACCCCGAAGATTGGGAGAGAGTTGGCGCGAATCAATTCCGGGTTTTGGACAGATTTTATCGGCATTTGGAGCGGGGAAGCCGCGCCCGGTTTCCCGGGCGCGGCCAACCACCACTCCAAATTCTTAGCCCACGTAGCCTTCCTCGCCGTGTTCGACGATGTCGAGGCCCTGGGTCTCACCTTCCGTGGTCGGCCGGAGACCGATGACGGCTTTCAGGACGTAGGCGATGACGGCTGTCGCCACGACCGAGAGCACAATGGTGATCCCCATCGCCTTGAGCTGTTCGATCCAGAGCGTGCCGCCGGTCACGATGGCCGCCAGACCGTTCTCCTTGGCCGCTGCATTGACCAGCGCGGTCAGGTTCGGATTGACCGCTCCGTCCGCGAAGATACCCGTCACAAACGCACCCAGGGTACCACCCACGGCGTGCACACCGAACGTATCCAGCGCGTCGTCATACTTGAGCATCGGCTTCAGGAACGCGCAGGCGATATAGGGCACGATGCCGGCCAGGATGCCGATCAGGAACGAACTCTTCACCGACACGAATCCGCAAGCGGGAGTGATCACCACCAAACCCGCGACCACACCGGAGCAGAAGCCCAGGATCGAGGGTTTGCCGCGATGAATGTATTCCACCATCGCCCAGACAAAGGAGGCCACCGCGGCCGCAATCGTCGTGGTCGTGAACGCATTGGCCGCGATGCCGTCCGCCGCCACCGCCGAACCCGCGTTGAAGCCGTACCAGCCCACCCAAAGCATCCCCGTTCCCACCGCGCACAAGGTCATGCTGTGCGGCGTCATCGGCTGACGACCGAACCCAATGCGGGGTCCGAGAATCAAGCAGAGCACCAGCGCCGACCATCCGGAACTCATGTGCACCACGGTACCGCCGGCGAAGTCGATCGCCTTGATGGAAGCCTTGGCATTCCAGACACCGTTCATGGCGCCGTTGATGCCCCAGACCCAGTGCGCCAGCGGGAAATAAACCAACGCCATCCAGGCCGCGACGAAGAGGATGATCGCCATGAACTTCATGCGCTCGGCGATCGCACCGATGATCAGCGCGGGCGTGATGATGGCGAACATCAACTGATACATGGAGAAGACGTTTTGACTGACCCAGCCCGAGTAATCCGTATTGGGATCGCTGGTGACACCGCCGAGGAATCCGTACTTGCTGATATTGCCCCACCAGGCACCGGAGTCGCCGGCGAAAACAAAGCTATAGCCGTAGAGAACCCAGAGAATCGTGACCAGGCCGGCGATGCCGTAGCATTGGGCGACGACGGAAAGGATGTTCTTTTTCCGCACCAGACCGCCGTAGAACAGGAACAGGCCGGGAAGCGTCATGAAGAGCACCAGCGCGGCGCAGATCATCTGGAAGCCGTTGTGTCCCGGGCCGGAGCCATTGACCTTGCCGGCCATTTCCGCCGT
>JAYTHD010000318.1:0-10893 GCA_043732975.1 Verrucomicrobiota bacterium | reverse complement strand
TCTTCAAACAAGACTTCGTCACTTTGAGAGGCACACGCGCCCTCGCTCGTAAGAAATTGCGGGCTCAAATGAAATCAAAAAGTTAGTGGCATTGGGCAGTAGCTCGGCAGAGCCTCGCTCCACCTTGCTTGCTGGCCTCCGGCCACAAAACTGGTGGGGCGAGAGTCTCCGCGAGCCACCCGCGCTGGGATCTGACTCCGTCATCCGCTAGCTCGGCAGAGCCTCGCTCCACCTTAATTGCTGGCCTCCGGTCACAAAACCGGGGGGAGAGTCCCCTCGAGAGCCACCTATCGGCGATGGATGGGAAGTCTTAATACTTCCACCATTTTTCGAGCGATCAAATGCCGGCGTTCTTCGGTGACGCTACCCTTTCGGCCATCGAAAGACGCTTTTGGGAGCAGATGAATCTTGTCGCAACGAACCACGGTTTTCCAATCGAGTCCGTCCGCTTCATCCAAAAGTACTTCGGTCGGTTTCGGCGGGCGATTCACCCTTACCGACGTGCACAACAACGCATTGAGTTCCTCAATATCGTCGTTCTGGCAGGTCTCGTCATTGGAGATGATGACCGCGGGATGCCAACTTTCCTTGCTGAAAGAAAACATGAATATGTCCCATTGCCGAAAGTTCCTTGGCATCTCCCTTTTCATTCAAGGTCTTTAGGACCGCGGATGACCGAGGCTTTGGCGAACCGGTTTTCTTCCGCGATTTCCGTTTTGCAGTAACAATTGGCGAAATAGCCGGGCGGCCGCCGGGGAATCGGATCGATCGGCGGGACTTCCTGCAAAACGAAACGGCGCTGACCCCGCACGATGTAGACGGTTTCGCCATTTTGAGCTTTTTCAATCAATCGCCCCAAGTAGGTTTTGGCGCTGCTGAGGCTGTAGCTTTCCGATTGCAGGTTGATCTTCGGCGCTTTCGGCGACCGGACTGCATTTTTCATAAGCTATCTGTAGCCTGTTTTCAGTTGACCGTCGAGACCTTGATTATCGCGAGGCGCCAAGCGACCGGTGATTTGTTCTTTCTTTGATAGCCACCCGCGCTGGGTTTGACTTCGTCATCCGCTAGATCGACAGAGTCTCGCTCCACCTTAGTTGCTGGCCTCCGGCTACAAAACCGGTGGGGTGAGAGTCCCTCGAGCCACCCGTGAAGAGCGCCAAGGGACAGGTGATTTGTTCTCGCGGGCGGAGTCGACGCTTCGCCAGGCACACCCGCGCTGGGTTTGACTCCGTCACCGGCTAGCTCGTCAGAGCCTCGCTCCACCTTAGTTGCTGGCCTCCGGCCACAAAACCGGCGGAGAGTCCCTCGAGCCACCCGTGAGCGATGGTCCTGAAGCTTGCCTCGCCGGCAGCCTCGGCCCACCAACTTGCGATACTCGCGAGGACTCTCGTATTGTACCACCGATTCGCCGCCTGCGTCACGCGCACTCCAAGAAGCTCACGCGCATTCATTCGGGCATCATTGCTTGTCCTCCGCGTCCCTCCGCGGTTCCAACTATGGTTTTCAAGAGGATCGCCCTTGCGCGCGACGGGATCCGGAGCTTCCATTTAAGCCGGCAAATCCATGATAAAATTACACCTCCCGGCAACGGTGGCTGCTGTCGCCGCCGCCCTCAACGCATTGGCCGCCGATTTCCAGATTCACGACGGGGATCGCGTGGTCTTCCTCGGCGACAGCATCACGGAACAGCGCCTCTACACCACCTACATCGAGGCGTATGCCCTGACGCGGCATCCCGATTGGAAGTTGTCCTTCCGCAACGTGGGTTGGGGCGGCGACACCGCCTGGCTGCGTCAACGGGCCCACCCGGATGAAGCCAAACTCTTCGCGGCCGCTCCGGACGCCCAGCAGGAAATGGTCACCCAATCGGTTGCCAACGGATTGGGACGCGACGTGCTCCCGCTGCACCCGACGTTCGTCACGGTGAAATTCGGGATGAACGATCACTCGTACCAGAAGTTTCGCCCGGACATTTTCGCCGCCTACACCCGCAGCCAGACGGAGATCGGCAAGGTGCTCGCAGCCAACGGCGCCCGCGTGGCGTTTCTGACGCCCCAACCGATTGAAGACAAACGCGCCGATCCCGATCAGGACGTGCGGAACCAATCGCTGCGAAGCTTTTCCGACGGACTCAAGGAAGTCGCCGCGAAAACCGGCGCCAAATTTGTCGATCAGTTCGATCCCTACCTGGGCATCATGATGGCCGAGCGGGCCAAGGATCCGAAGGCGTTCATCGGTGGCGGCGATGCCGTGCACCCGGGTCCTGCGGGCCAGACGCTGATGGCTTGGGCCGTGCTGAAGGGGTTGGGTGCCGACGCGTTGGTTTCCAGCGCCAGCCTCGATTTCGCCGCCAAATCCGGGAGCGGCGAGAATTGCCGGATCGATCATGTGTCGGTGACCGACGGACGCCTTTCCTTCGATCGCACGGATTCCGCCCTGCCCCTGCCGATCGATGCGCGCGCCGAGGCCGCGCTGAAGCTGGCTCCGGTGCTCGCCGATCTCAGCCGCTACGACCTGCGGGTTTCCGGGCTGCCGGCCGGCACGTACGAAGTAACCATCGACGGCGAACTGGCCGGTAAGGTGGCGTCGGAGGAATTGGGCCACGGATGGAACCTTTCGAACGCGGGCGGTCCCGTCACGAAGCAGGCACGCGAGGTCTTGAGCCTCGTTTTCCGCAAGAACGATCTCTATTTCAACCGCTGGCGCAATGTGCAGCTGTACACCTTCCCGGGTTGGGCCAAGGGCGACAGCAGCGAGGCCCAGCGCACCCAGGAATTGAACCGGTTGGATGCCGATATCGCGGAACTGGAACGCCAGATCGAAACCGCCCGGAAGCCAAAAACCCATCAATTCGCGGTAAAGCCCGCCAATTAATCGCACCATGGGACGGGCCCGCGGACAAGGGAGGCGAGAGGGAAGAGGGATCGGCTTCGACCCGTGGCGAGGGATCCTGGTTTCCCTCGCAGTCTGGACGGCTGCGGCCACGGCGGCCGAGGTGACGACATCGGCCGCCAGTGCCACCAACGCCGCCCGGACCCCTTGGTGGTCGCTCCAACCCGTGGTCCGTCCCGCGGTGCCCGCCGTTCACGATGCCAGCGCGTCGCTACCGATCGATGCCTTCATCGCGGCGAAACTGGAGGCGAAGCAACTCCGATTGGGCCCGGAAGCGGATCGACGAACCATGATCCGTCGCCTTTATCTGGTGATGCAGGGCCTGCCGCCGACACCGGAAGAAGTCACCCGTTTTGTGAACGACACCCGGCCGGACGCGTGGGAGCGTCTGGTGGACCAGGTTCTGGCCAGTCCGCGCTACGGTGAGCGCTGGGCGCGTCACTGGCTGGACATCGTCCGGTACGCGGACTCGAACGGTTTCGAAACCAATCGCGAACGGCGCAACGCTCATCCGTATCGCGACTACGTCATCCAGTCGTTCAACGCGGACAAACCCTACGATCAATTCATCCGTGAACAGATCGCCGGGGACGTCTTCGGCGCTGATGCCGGCACGGGATTTCTGGTTGCCGGGGCGTTTGATATCGTCAAAAGCCCCGACATCAATCTCACGCTGATGCAGCGGCAGGACGAGCTGGCCGACATCGTCAACACCACCGGAACGGTGTTTCTGGGGCTGACCCTCGGGTGTGCGCGCTGTCATGATCACAAGTTCGATCCCATTTCGCAGAAGGATTATTACGCCGTGCAAGCGGTGTTCGCCGGCGTGCAGTTCGCCGAACGGCCGCTGCGTCCCCGGCTGAGTCCCGCCGATGCGCAAATGACCGCGACGCTCCGCAGTGAATTGAAGGGGAACGAAACGGCCTTCAACCAACTCCGGCAAAAGGCGGAAGCGTCCAAGCGGACCAGTCTCGGCGGGAAGACTCTTCGCGCACCGGTGAATGCCCGTTCGAACGAAGATTCCTTCGCCGCCACCGACGCCCGGTTCATTCGCTTAACGATCCTGGCCGCCACGGGAGGCGAGCCGTGCCTGGATGAGTTGGAGGTTTTTGACACCCGCGGAACCAATGTCGCCCTCGCGTCGCTCGGCGCGAAGGCCACCGCTTCCGGCACCCTGCCAGGCTATGCGATCCACAAGCTCGAACACCTCAATGACGGGCGACACGGCAACTCACACAGTTGGATTTCCGATACGCCCGGGCACGGTTGGGTCCAGATCAAATTGCCCGAGCCCCATCCGGTTCAGCGGGTGGTCTGGGGACGCGATCGGGAGGAGAAATTCAAGGACCGGCTGGCCACCGAATATCGCATTGAGGTCGCCTCGGAACCCGGCCAGTGGCGGGAAGTGGCGTCCTCACAGGATCGCGAGCCGCTGGGCAGCGACGCGCCGGAAGCCTACTTGCGCTACCTTTCTAAAGACGACGCGGCCAGGGCCAAAGAATTGCAGTCGGCCTTGCAAAAAACACGGACTCGAATCACCGAGTTAACCACCGGACCCTCGGCGTGGTTGGGGACGTTCGCCCAACCCGAACCTGTTCACCGCCTGAATCGGGGAGACCCGTTACAGAAGCGCGAGGTGGTCGCGCCGGACGCACCCGCGATCTTTGGGTCGCTCGCCCTCACCCTGGATGAGTCCGAGCAACACCGCCGGGTCCGGCTCGCCGAATGGATCGCCAGTCCGACCCATCCGCTGACCGCCCGCGTTTTGGTCAACCGGCTGTGGCATCATGTCTTTGGCAACGGATTGGTCGATACCCCGAGCGATTTCGGTCGCAACGGAACCGCGCCCACCCATCCGGAATTGCTCGACTGGTTGGCCGACGAATTCGTGCGCAGCGGTTGGTCCATTAAACAGATGCAGAAGGCGATCCTGCTGTCGCGCACCTTCCGCCAATCCTCGACCCCGCGCCCGGAAGCGATGGCGGTGGATGCCTCAGCCCGTCTGCTCTGGCGTTTCTCCCCGCGTCGACTGGAGGCGGAAGCCATGCGGGACGGCATCCTCGCGGCATCGGGGGCGCTCGATCTCCGTATGGGTGGACCAGGATTTTACCTGCAGAAAGTCGAGGAGGACAATGTGTACCGGTATTTTCCAAGGGAAAACCTGGGCCCGGGGGAATTCCGGCGGATGGTTTATTTGACCCGCATCCGCCAGGAACAGGATTCCGTGTTCGGTGCGTTTGATTGCCCCAGCGGCAATCAAGTGATGCCCAAGCGGGCGCGCTCCAACACCCCGCTGCAGGCGTTGAATCTCTTCAACAGTCCCTTCGTATTGCAACAGGCGGAACTTCTGGCGGCACGCTTGCAGGGGGAAGTGGGCACGGATCCGGCGCGGCAGGTGCAGCGGGCTTTCAAAATATTCTATGGTCGCTTGCCCGATGCCGTCGAACGCGAGGCCTCTGTCGCCATGATCGGCGAGCAGGGCCTCACCGCCTTTGGCCGGGCGCTCTTCAATACCAGTGAATTTCTTTTCGTTTTCTAAGTCACCATGAGGCCCCTGCCGGAGCTCCGATCGCCGCTGCAAAATCGCCGGGATTTTCTGGGGCAAAGCGTCACCGCCCTCAGTGCGATGGCGTTGACACAATTGCTCGGTCGCGACGGCTTGCTGGCGGCCGGCCCGGAACGGCTCGCACCCTTCCGGCCGAAGATCGATCCGGCCAATCCGAATGCGGTCCGCGAATCCCAGTTTGCTCCGCGCGCCAAACAGGTACTGATGATTTTTTGCGCCGGCGCTTGCAGCCAGCTCGACACCTTCGATTACAAGCCCGAGTTGATCCGGCGCCACGGGCAGCCGATGCCCGGGGCGGATAAACTGGTGACGTTCCAAGGTGCACAGGGCGCACTGAATCGCAGCCCGTGGGAATTCCGTCCGCGCGGTGAATGTGGAAAAATGATTTCCGACCTGGTCCCCCGCCTTGGCGCACTGGCGGACGATCTTTGTTTCATCCATTCGCTCACCGGCAAGACCAACACGCACGGGCCGGGCGAGAACTTTATGAACACCGGGTTCACGCTGGATGGTTTTCCCAGCATCGGCGCGTGGACGACCTATGCGCTGGGCAGTGCGAACGACAATCTGCCTGCCTTTGTCGCCATCCCGGATCCGCGCGGCTCCCCGCAATCCAGCGGCAATTGCTGGAACCCGGGATTTCTGCCGGCGGCGTTTCAAGGCACGGATTTCAATGCCACCAAGCCGCTGCGCAATCTCAGCCGGCCCGCCGGAATCGGACCCGACGCTGATCGCGCCACCCGCGCCTTCATCGCCCGGCTCAACCAGCATCAGTTGGCGAATTATCCGGGCGACACCGAATTGGCCGCCCGCATTTCCAGCTACGAACTGGCCGCGCGCATGCAGTTGTCGGTACCCGCCGTGTGTGATCTATCGACTGAGCCCGCGCACGTCCTCCGGATGTACGGGGCCGACGCCACGGGAAATCGCACCCAGGAAATCAAAGCGGGCTATGCGCGCAATTGCATTCTCGCGCGCCGGTTGATCGAGCAGGGCGTACGTTTTGTTCAACTTTTCAACGGTGCCTATCAGGTGGGCGGCGAAGGCACCAGCAATTGGGACGGCCACAAGGTGCTCAAGGATCAGTACACGGTGCACGGCGAGGTGCTGGATCAACCCACGGCAGCGTTGCTGGTGGACCTCAAGCAGCGGGGCCTGCTGGAAGACACCCTGGTCGTGTGGTGCACCGAGTTCGGCCGCATGCCCACTTTCCAGGCCGGCGCCAGCGGGCGCGATCATAACCCGGCGGGCTTCACCGCCTGGCTTGCCGGCGCGGGCGTCAAGGCGCCATTCAGTTACGGCGCCACCGATGATTTCGGGTATAAGGCCGTCGAAAAAGTCGCCACCGTCTACGATTTTCACGCCACGATATTGCAGATCATGGGCCTGGATCACACCCGCCTGACCTTTTATCACAACGGCGTCGAACGGCGTTTGACTGACGTCCACGGCGAAGTGTTGACCGACGTCTTGGCCTAGCACTCCAGCGACACCTTCAGAAAAAGAACCGCGGATGGCGCGGATAACGCAGATACGGAATCCCACTTTTCGAGTCGATCCGCGTCATCCGCGCAATCCGCTGTCAAAATTCCGTGGAAGGTTCGCGGTAGTTCTAGGCCGGCATTACCGTCGACGGTCCCGCTGGCGACAGCCAGTATCAGCCTGAAAACGCGAATTGGTGAGGAGAAAAACCGCTAATCCACGCTAATCTACACTGATAGAAATTAATGGAACGAGGTAGCTGACAGCTCATCGTGGAGGCGGGCCGGTTCGCTCAGCGGAATTGCCTGAGATTAGCGGTGATTAGCGCAGATTAGCGGTCTTAACTCCGGCTTTTAGGATCAGTACGGCTTGATTCTCCTACAATGGAAAGCCCTCGATGTGAATAATTCACCAGTCCCTTGGCGGCTTTCTCCCTCGGAAGCAGCGAGGAGTTCCGAAATGTTATCGTAGCTGAAGCCCTGTCGCAGGCCGAGCGGACGCGGTTTCGTGCGGTAGGATTTTGCGGCGGGCGGCGCGAGAATTTCGTCCAGGCCCACGCGCAAGGCGGCATTGATGATTTCCTTGAAAGGCTTGTTCAGCCTGGCCGCGCCTCTCCTGGCCTTGGCGGCAATATCCGGATCCAGCGTCAACGTGGTTCGCATTGTGGCATCGTGATGCCTTCTAGTAAAGTGTCAACGTGCGAGCCTCTGTCCCGAGACATTCCGGCACCTCGGCCAACCACCCGCGAAACCGAGGCCGATCTTCGTCTGTCGGAGACAAAAGGGACAGGTGAGTTGTTCCTGTTGAGACTCGATCTCGATCAGTGCCTCGTGCTCGCCGTAGATGGCATGAAAGTGAGTTGGAGGATGATCGCGGTAGTAGAAGCGTATGATGATGCCGTAAAATCGGCTGACCTCAGGCATGGATCACCTCGGTTGCCGTCTTGCCCCGAATCTCCTGGTATGCCGCGTCGGGGCAAATCTCGATGTCCTCTGACCAGGCGATCTGTCCGAAACGCCCGATGTGAACGGTCTGAAAAAACTCTTCGTCCGCAAGCGGCGCGAACACGCCGCGACCGACATCCGCAGAGAGGTCGATGACACCCTCGGTGCCGTCGGGATAAGCAACTCGCAGGCGGAAGCCGGAAAGGTCTTCGACTTTATTGGGTCTATTCATGGAGTGTAGATGCCTTGCTGCCTTGCTGAGTGCAAGCGCGAGTGGCCGAATGATAAAGCTCAGTGACCGGCCGCGGACAATGCCGCGGTATCGAATCGAAACGGGCCACCGAACTGAGGAGACAAAAGGGACGGGTGAGTTGTGCGCCAGCGACACTTCCAAAGAATTTTGACCGCGGATGACACGGATGACGCGGATAGACTCAAAAAGTGGAATTCCGTATCTGCGTTATCCGCGCCATCCGCGGTTCACTTTCTGAAAGTGTCGCTGTAGAACTCGGCCAAACCAGCCGTCTGGGCTTCCTCGCTACGCCGAATGTGGACAACTTCCCACGCTGTCGACTGAAGGTTTCGGCTGCCATGCTCGGCCGGCATGTCGCCCACGGAACGAACGCAAATCACCTACCGTCAGGAACGGTGGCGATGTGTTTGCGCGGGCCTGTTGGAGACGGCCGGCAACACCTTCCTGCTGCTCCTGGCGGTACGGCATTTTCAAGCGGGCTCAATGGCGAAGGCGCTCATCGCCGGCGGCGGCAGCGGCGGTCTCCTACTATCGCCCCTGGCCGTCAATCTGACTCATCGTCTCGGCTGGCCGCTGACGCGGGCCGCTTCCCGAATTCTCTTCCTGGGTTTTCTCGCCAGCCTCGCGGCCGCGTTCAGTCCGCGGGAAGCGGTCGGCATCTATGCCATCGGCAGTGTCCTCGCACTCGCCAGCGCGTCGTCGGTGATTCCGCTGATGACCCAGGTTTATCAGGACAACTATCCGGTCGAGCAACGGGGCCAATTGTATTCCCGCGCCTTCATGCTGCGGATTCTGGCGGCGATTATTTTTGGATTCGTGGGTGGCCAATGGCTCGAGCCGGATCCGTGGGTGCGTTCCCTGATGCCGAACCTCGTCGCGTCGCTGGAACATTTTCCCGACCGCTTTCGCTTCCTGCTATTCACGTTTGCCGGTGCGCTGGCGTTGGCCTCGTGGGTCGTTCACCGCATCCCGTCGGAGCCTTTTCGCCAGCCCGCCGCCGCGAATCCCCTGAGCGGCTGGCGCTTCGTGCACACGGATCGCTGGTTTCGCCAGGCGTTGATTGCGTGGATGCTGATGGGCTTTGCCAATCTGGCGATGTTGCCCATGCGCATCGAGTATTTGGGCAATCCGAAATACGGCCTGCAGAAGACCGCGGCGGCCATCGCGCTGTTGACCCTCGTGATTCCCAATCTGGCGCGGTTGCTGCTCAATCCCGTGTGGGGCTGGCTCTTCGACCGCATGAACTTCTTCGGCCTGCGGATCACCTTGAACGTGGGATTTGCCCTCGGCATTGCGACCTTCTTCACCAGCGATTCATGGGCCGGTCTGGTGACGGCGGCGATCGTCTTTGGCATTTCCAACGCCGGGGGAGACGTCGCCTGGGGGCTCTGGGTCACCAAGTTCGCGCCCCCCGATCACGTGGGGGAATATATGAGTGTCCATACCTTTTTGACGGGCATCCGGGGCGTCCTGGCACCCTTCGCGGCGTTTCAAGTGGTGCAACATTTTTCGCCGCAGACCATGGGCTGGATTTCCGGGGCCATGATCCTGCTCGCGAGCGTCATCCTGCTCCCGGAAATCTGGAGCTGGAGCCCGCGGGCCATCGGGGATCACAGCGTGGAGCCGCCCGAGGATTAGGCGGCGGATCGGTCGGCGAAATGTGCCAATTAGGAAAACATTCGTTGACTTCTCAGTGAACAGGCCTTGATTTGGGTTGTCCGAGAGATGATTTCGGGGCCTCCCGCTCCAGTCACCGCGAGGGCGGTGGCCGCCGGGTACGACCGGAATCTCAACGCAGTCGGTTGTTATCATGAACAAAGCCACTGACCTCCTTAGCGAGGTACTCCGCGACACCAAGCATCCCTTCCGCGCGGTCAGCGACCGTCCCCGGAAAAGCCAAAAGCACCGCTACGAACGCCGCAAGGCCCGTGAGTGCATCCGTTTGGGGGATTGGCAGGTAGAGTCTGGTACTGAATCAGCAGCCTGAGGCTCGTTGGCAGAAGATAGCGAAATCCTGAATCACAGGATCAGGGGCCGGTTCTGCTCCCCCAAAGCAGGACCGGCTTTTGCTTTGAATACCAGCGTCACTCGGGGAGGTTGGCACCCATGGAATCTCTGATCCGGCAATTGGACACCTTTTTACGCCGCCCGCCGACGCTGGGTCGCCAGGTCTATCTGGCCCGCACCGCGATCGTGGTGGGCGATGTCCGCCTGGGAGATCACAGCAGCGTCTGGTATGGCGCCGTGCTCCGGGGCGACATCAACTACATCAGCGTCGGCCATCACTCCAATGTGCAGGACAACGCCGTCCTGCATCTCGCGGATGACTTCCCCTGCGTGGTCGGCAATTGGGTGACCATCGGGCACTCGGCCAATGTCCACGCCTGCACGATCGGTGATGAATGCCTCGTCGGCATGGGTTCGACCGTGCTGGACGGTGCCGTCATCGGGGAGCAGTGCCTGATCGGAGCCCACGCGCTGATCACCCCGGGCACCCGCATTCCAGCGGGTTCCCTGGTTCTGGGTTCGCCCGCAAAAGTAGTCCGCGCCTTGAGTGCTGAAGAGCGGACCGGTCTGAAGCATTGGGCGGAGAAATACGTGGTGAATGGCGATTATTGCCTCCGTCACGGCATTCAACTTAGTCCGCTGCTGACCCAGCCGACTCTGAACGCCTCCGCCCCGGGATCTTTTTGAGCCTCCAGGTGGCCTCCGGCCGCCCACCACAAATCTTGCCTACGGCCCAGTCGTTCCCGAAG
>JAYTHD010000317.1:0-2895 GCA_043732975.1 Verrucomicrobiota bacterium | reverse complement strand
GCTTCTGTGAGTTGGAGTTGGTAGGAGGTCGAGAAAAGATGTCCGGTAAACCTAATCAAGGTGATAAAATGAGCTTTCGTTGTTCCGCAAAGCGTCGATTCAGTTTCAAGGCGTGGGTGGCCGCTCTGGCCGGAGGTGCGGCGTTGCTTTCCACCACCCAGAATTTTGGCCAGCAGCCGTTTGCCATCGAGACGATTGGCTTTGGAGCGGATGGGACCCCGCGCCTCCGCGTGCCGGCGGACGTCAACTCCTATTACATTCTGTACCGGGGCGATTCGATTGCGGCGATTGGTTTGGCGGCGGATTTGGGGTTGGGCAAGGCGGTGGGCACGGAGTTAAAGGATCGGGATCCGGCCACGGGTGTGGCGGCCCGCTTCTATCGCGTGGAACGTGTGCCGCTGGGCAAGCCGAGGGATTCCGACGGTGACGGGATTGATGACGTTTATGAGTTGATGCACGCGAGCATCCTGAATCCCCTGAATCCTCAGGATGCAAAGAATGACTCGGACGGTGATGGGAAGACGAATTTGCAGGAATATTTGGCTGGGACCGATCCGGGCGGTGGCGCGAACCGTCCTCCCCTGGTGATTATCACTGCCGACTCGGCGGTCTACGTCTCCCCGGCCAACGTTCGATTGGGTGTGAATGCCCAGGATCCGGACGGCCAGATCCTGAAGGTGGAATATTACTCGGGAAGTCTAAAGATCGGGGAATCGCGAACCAGTCCGTTTGGGTTTTCCTGGAGCGGCATCACTCCGGGGGTTTATTCGGTCTCGGCGGTGGCGACGGACAATCTCGGGGCGTCCGGAACCTCCCGGCCGCTGGATGTGGTCGTGAATGTGCCGATCCCGGTGGTGGATGCGTTGCCGGCGGCAACGCCCAGCGAGTCGATTCGCGTGACGGGCAAGGCGCTGGCCAATTCACGGGTTCGCATCGAAGGGGCGCTGGCTCCGGTGAGTGTCGTGGCCGGCGGCAACGGGTCGTTCAGTGCGGATGTACCGTTGTTTATCAATCGTCTGAATCGGATTTTCGTCCGCAGTTCGGATGCCAATGGACACACCAGTTCGCCGGTATCGTTCGATATTCTTGAGGACAGCCAACCGCCCAATCTTTTCGTCGACTTTCCCGCCACCGGAAGTCAGGTGTCCACGGAGACGGTGGTCGTCGCGGGGCGGGTGGGTGACATGCTCAGTGGTTTCATGGGACTGGATGTGACGGTCCAAAATCTATCGACGGGCGCCGACAAGGCGACCGCCAACGTCATCGTGGGCATCGGCCAGAATGGAACATTTGAGCGCGGCAACGTAGCGCTCCAGATGGGGCCCAACACCATCGAAGTGACGGCCCGCGACCAGCATGGGAACGAAATCGTGCGGCGGACGGAACTTGTCCGCGTCGAGCTCTCTGGCCCGCAGATGGCCGTCGTGTCGGGAGACGGACAGAAGGCCCCGGTTCACCAGCGCCTTCCCAATTCCGTGGTGGTCAGGGTCGCCCGGGCCGATGGCACGCCCATACCCAACAAGTTGGTGACCTTCGACATCATCCGGAGTGACGGGCTTCTGAGTGAAAGCACGGCTATCGATGCAGTCCGCAAGGCGACGCTTGCGGTTTCAACGGATTCCGATGGATTGGCGAAAGCCTTGTGGCAGATGGGGGGCGATGCCGGCTGTGGAAACAACCGGATCGTGGCCAGTAGCAAGGACATCGCAGGCAAGGTCTTTTTTTGTGCGTCGGCTTTGCCGGCGGAGGCACGTCAGATCAATGTCGGGTCCGGCAATAATCAGCAAGCCGAGGCCGGTGGTTCGCCGCCGGAAGCCCTGCGTGCCTGGGTCAACGATTCGTGCAATCCCGTCGCCGGTGTGCCCATTACCTTCAAGGTGACCAAGGGAACCGGGAAGGTGAACGGTCAAGCCCAGGTGACGGTTGCCAGTTCACAGACGGGCCATGCTTCGGTTGTCTTTACAGGAGGCCTTGATGGTGGTGACGCGACTGTGGAGGCAAATTTTGAAGGGAATCCCAAGGCGCCGGCAGTGTTTTCGGTAAAGGGTATCCTGCGGGTGGCGGGACGCGGCACCAGTTTTGGTGGCGTGGTCTTGGACAATGCGCACTGCCCCGTGGGCGGGGCGCGTGCGGTTCTCACCGTGGGAACCGATCGATATGTCGCCGATTCCGACCTGACGGGTCGCTTCTATTTCCCCAATGTGACGCCGGGACCGGCTCGACTGCGGGTTGATGGATTGGTGGCCACTCAACTCAACGGATTGACCATCCCGGCGGGGAGTTTTCCCTTTCTCACCTTTTCTCCGGTCCTCGTCCCGAACGCGGAAAATTCCCTCGACAATCCCGTGCTGCTTCCGCGCTTGAACCCGGCGAATGCCGTTTTCTATGATGGCACTCGCGACGTGGTGCTCACTTGCGAGGGCATTGCCGGCCTGCGGATGACCGTCAAGGCGGGATCCATGCGGCGCGTCGATGGATCCAAGCCGTCGCCGTCCGATCCCGCCATCATCAGTTTGAATCAGGTCCATCACGACGACATTCCCATGCCCATCCCGGACGGAGCGTCGCCCCCGTTCGCCTGGACCCTGCAGCCGGCATTATCCACCTTTGATCCCCCCATCCGGATCGAGTATCCGAACATGTCGGGTTTGCCCGCTCGGTCGATCGCCTACTTTTTGACCTTCAATCATGACACCGAGCGCTTTGAGATCGTGGCCAGCGGGCACGTCACCAATGATGGGGCGAGGATCATAACGGATCCGGGGGTCGGGTTGAACATTGCCGGCTGGGGTTGCAATTGCCCCCCGTATTCCGTGACCGGCAGTTGCGGCTGTAATTAGAATTGGAGTTTCCCATGAACGATCAAGACCAGGAAATCGTGGCGTTGCTGGCGCT
>JAYTHD010000316.1:0-3879 GCA_043732975.1 Verrucomicrobiota bacterium | reverse complement strand
GCGCGCTTTGCGGCCAAGGAGGCGATCAGCAAGGCCTTTGGCACGGGGTTTGGTGCCGAACTGGGCTGGCTGGACCTGGAGATCGCCCGCCATCCCAGTGGCGCGCCCTTTGTCCGCCTTCACGGTGCCGGGCAGGAACTTTTTTTGCGCCACCGGGCCAAGGCGCTGCATTTGTCGCTGAGCCACGCCGAGTCCTATGCGGTTGCCCAGGCGATCCTGGAGGCGTGACGAACCAGTGTCCTTCCCGTGAAAGAGCGAACTTTCAGCGCCGATCTGCCGCATTCCATCCGGGTGGTCTCGCAGCGCACCGGGCTGAGTCCGCAGTTGCTGCGGGTGTGGGAGAAACGCTATCGCACCGTCACTCCTTCCCGGACGGCGACGAACCGGCGGGTGTACACGAGTGCGGATGTGAATCGTCTGATTCTCCTGCGGCGGGCCACGGAGGCGGGCCATGGCATCGGAACCGTTGCCGGGTTGCCGGCGCGCCAGATCGAAGAATTGTTGAAGGAGGATTCCCAGTCCGCTTCCCGAGGTCCGTTGGCGTCGGTGCCCGTGCCGGCGCCACGGACGCCGGCGGCAGTATTGGAGGCGGTTTCCCGGGCGATTCTGGCAATGGATCCCGAGGCCCTTTTGGAAGAGTTGGATCGCTCCACTGGAGAGTTGGGTCCGGCGCGGGTGCTGAATGAAGTGGTGGCCCGATTGGTGGATCGCCTGGGAGAGGGTGGGCGAACGGAAAACTTTCGGGCGGCGCACGATCATGTGGCCGCGGCGACCATTCGGACGTATCTGGGCCACCTGGCCCGCACAGTTCAGCGTCCGTCGGGCGCTCCGGCGTTGCTGGTGACAACACCGGCGGGACAATGGGATGACCTGGGCGCGGCCCTCGTCGCGGCAGCGGCGGCGCATGAGGGTTGGCGGGTGGTCTTTGCCGGCGCCGGTATGCGGGCGGACGAGATCGCGGTGGCCGCCACCCAAAATCGCGTCCGGGCGGTGGCGCTGAATCTCGTCCGGCCCGCCAATGATCCCTGGGTGACGCGCGAATTATTGCGTCTGTTCCAGGAGTTGCCGGAAGGGATCGCCATTCTGGTGGGAGGCTCGGGGGCAACCGGATACCATCAGAAATTTCAAGGAATGCGGCCCATAGCCACCAACACACTGGGAGAGCTGGTTCTGGAATTGTCCCGCCTGCGAAAGGAAACCCGTGCGTGAACGGGTCGCCGTCGGCAAATTGAGCCCCATGAATTCCCCCAATCCGATACCCGCGATTCTCGCAAAGGCGCCCGACTACTCCGACTCGGCGCTGATCCTGGTGGGCCATGGATCGACGGTCAATGCGGACTCCGCCAGTCCCACCCACCGGCAGGCCGAACAACTGCTCCGGCGGGGGATATTCGCCGAGGTTCATACCTGCTTCTGGAAGGAGCAACCCGTGATCAGCGCGGTGCTCCGCGGGGTCGCGGCCCGACGTGTCTTCGTGGTGCCGCTCTTCATCAGCGAGGGCTATTTCACCCAACAGGTCATTCCCCGGGAGTTGGGATTGGCGATCCCGGAGGGGCCGGGGCCGGGATGGGGCGTGGGACAGGTGCGGGGAAATCAACTCATCCACTACTGTGCACCGGTTGGCACCCACCCCAGCATGACCCGCGTCCTGCTCGCCCGGGCGCTCTCGGTGGTCGACGAGGCGCCGGTTCCTGAAGGCAGTCAGCGACCCAAGCGAGAGGATTGTTCGCTGTTTATTGCCGGACATGGCACGGGGAATAGCGAAAATTCGCGCGAGGCCATCGAAGCCCAATCCGCGGCGATCGGGGCGATGAAGCTCTATCGCGACGTTCACGCGGTGTTCATGGAGGAGGAACCCCGGATCGAAGCGGCCGACCGCCTGGCGAAAACGGAAAACATGGTCGTCGTTCCGTTTTTTATCGCCGACGGCTTGCACAGTTTTGAGGATATCCCCGTGATGCTCGGGGCGGCTCCGGAGGAAGTGCGGGCCCGACTGGAATCCGGGCAACCCACCTGGATAAATCCCACGCGTCGTCACGGCAAATGGGTGTGGTACAGCCGCAGCATTGGCGAGGAACCCTGCCTCGCGGACGTCGTCCTGGAACGGGTTCGCGAAGCGGATGCCGCGGGCCGTTGAATGGCAAAGGAAAACGAAAGGGGCCGGTTTCCCGGCCCCAGATTTCCGTGGTCGATCTCGCCCAAGTCGAGTGACCCGGGCGGACTACTTCTTCTCCAGAGTCTTCTTGGCGGCCTCTTTTTGGAGGCGTTCGACATCACCGGCTTTGATCACTTCGATCTTCGCGCCTTTGTCCATTTCGGCCTTGCTGGGCACTTTGATGATATCGCTGGTGACGACCGGTTGGGTGGCACCCGTGGCAGTCGCGCCGGCGGCCGTGGCCGTGGCCGTGGGCGTTTCCTTGATGCCGATCAGTTCCATGTCGAACAGCAGCGTGGAATTGGGACCGATCTTGGGCCGGTTGCTGGGACCATACGCCAGATCGCTCGGGATCGCGAGGCGCCATTTCGAGCCCACGGGCATGAGTTGGAGCGCTTCGGTCCAGCCCTTGATAAGGCCGCTGACGGCGAAGTTGGCCGGCTCACCCTTGGTGTAGGAGCTGTCGAATTCCGTGCCATCGATCAAGGTGCCGCGGTAATGGCAGATCACCGTGTCGGTGGTCACTGGCTTCGGACCGTCACCCGCTTTGAGGACCTCATATTGCAGACCGCTGGGGAGCGTGACGACGCCCGCCTTGGCCTTGTTCTCCGCGAGGTACTTCTCGCCGACTTCCTTGTTTTTCGCCGACAGGCGGTCGGTCACCAACTTGTTGTGTTCGCGGAAATAGCCGCTGGCCTGCTGGTCCGAGAGCAGGGGGGCGTTGGTGGAGAACCAGGCCCGGAAACCGTCAGCTACGAGGTCCGCTTTGGTTTCAAAGCCGGCCCGGGTGAGATTACGACGCATATCCGCGGCGATCATCACGCCGACGGCGTAGCTGTAACGTTCTTCCTCCGTGGCGTACTTCGCGGCCAATGCCGGGGTCAGATTGGTACTGGTTTGGGCACGGGCAATGCCGGCGGCGCCGGCCAGGGCGATGGAGACGGTGGCAAGTAAATATCGTTTCATGCTATTAACTGCTCTGTTTTCAGGTTCTATTTAGCCGTTACCCGGGCGTTGAACAACAAAGATTCGTGAGCCGAAGGCTGTTGGGGCGCCGCTCCGAGGAGTGGCGGAGAGTGGGTCGACGCCTTCGCAGGCATGAATTGCCCATCGCCGTCAACGTATCGTCGGACGCGCCCCTCGACGCTCTTCTCTCCCAAACACATCGACGCGCAGATTGCCGGCGGTCAATAGTCCCGGCTCCAACCCGCGCATCCGCCGCGCACCCGTCCCGTCCAATCCCTTACGCCGCCGCAGGATCTCTTCTCGGTCCGGCACCGCCACCGGCGCATGAAGGCGATTGGACATCACACCAAAGGTTCAGCACCGGAACCCCGCAAAGCCTTTCATATTCCTGTAGGAACTGCACAAACATCTCCTTCTCCGCGTCGCCGAGGATGAACCGCCGGTCCACCACCCGGGAAAGGGAATGATAATCCGCCCGATCCGCCGCGGCAGAAACCTTCGTCCGGGCCGGTCGCATACCCGAAGCGAATTCCCACCACACAATCCATCCCTCCTTCAATTTCATCCCCCTGCTGGGTGGTGAACTTCCTTTTGCTCCCGGGTGGCTGAGTTCCCACAGTACCCGTTCGTTTTGGACAAATGAAACGCACGCATCATTGCAGCGAACTGCGACCGGCCCATGCCGGCCAGACGGTCATTCTCGAAGGTTGGGTTCACAGCCGGCGCGATCTCGGAGGTCTTTTGTTTATCGACCTTCG
>JAYTHD010000315.1:0-8923 GCA_043732975.1 Verrucomicrobiota bacterium | reverse complement strand
TGCAGAATCAGCGATTCCACCGCGTGCATCTGTTCCACGGCCCGACCCGCGCGATCCAGCAAATCCTTCACCGACTGCCGCATCTGCTCCGGCGTCAGGACGTCAGGGTCCAGCGCACCCTCCGACAACAAGTCGCGACAGATCGATCGCAGGGTCGCTGCGAAATCTTTCAGCTCCGCGGGACGATCCTCCGCAAGTTCACGCAGCAGTCGCACCAGTCGGCGCAGGGCGGGAGCGATCAGTACGTAGTGCTCGTCGAGGTTGACCCGGCGCGGTTCCAGCCAGCGGGCTTCCAGCAGCCGGTTGAAGAACTGCCCGGCCCGCTGACCAAGATCCCGAAACTGCCCGCCTTCGTCCTCCTCCAATTGAATGTCCGGATGCCGCACCAACACCTCTCCAATCAGCACCCGCGCCTCATCGTGCGGGATTTGTCCACCATCATCCGCCGCCTCCATGAGCCGCTCCGCACAATCCACGTACACGGCTGCCGTCGGCCGGCTGAGCGGACGGAAAAATCCACCGGCGAGGAACGGCGCCAGTCGCTGGCCCAGCGTGGCGTTGGTCATGCGGATGATTTCAGTCGTTGGGGCAACGCTTCGACGCGACGACACGTTTCGCGATTTCCTCCGGGCGTCGACAGCTCCACCCGCCGCCCGCCTGGGGGCCAGGACGGCGTGTCTCGAACGGGACGGTCTGGCGACGCCAACATCATTAGGCCGGCACAATGTGGGGTGGGCAGTCCATCGAAAAGAAGAAATCGCAGGAAGACGGGAAAAGGGTGCACGACACCTTGACGTCGCGCTGACTCGAATCCCAACGGGATTCCATCCTCCAGCCCCGGGTTGCCGACTTTAGGCTACCCCGGGTTACGAACCCCAACCGCGCCTCAACCCGGAACGGGTTCTTTCGCCTCTCCGCCTCTCCGCGTGAGCCTTCCGGCCAGCGGAAGCATTTTGTCGCACACCCGTCAGCGGAAATGCCAGCGTCCCCCTGAAAATGCCGCCTGTCCGAACGAGCTTCCTCTGCTATACTCCCGCCACCCGCGAGAATGCACCTGTCCCTGAAAATAAGCATCCTCTTGTTTTGCTTCCCGGCGGCCGGCTTCGCGGCGGATCCCGACGCCGTTCGCCCGGTTGCCCCAAAGGTGTCGCCGCCCCCCGTTTCCAAGCCTTCCGTTTCCCCGTTGCGCATGAAGTATTCCAAGGTATCGGCCACCAACGAAAGCGGCTTCGCCAAGGTCAGCCTGGGCGACGGCGACACCTATGCCGAGGGCGTCATCGATGCCGCCGGCCACGAGGTAATCGTTCCGAGCACCAACCTGCTGGTAAGCGCGATCTCCGGTCCCGCGGCGTTGGTGCAAAGGGGGCGCGACTTTTTGTTTGTGAATCTCGAAAGCCTGCGAAAAGATGCCTCCACGTTGGACCACGCCAAGGGCTACACCTTCGCCGAGCCGTATGCCTGCGGACTGGCTCTGGTGCAGTTGGATGATCGCTATTTCTACCTCGACGCCCAGGGCCAGCCCGCCTTCAGTGCCCGGTATGATTTCGCGGAGTCGTTTCACCAGGATCGCGCCTACGTGACCCTGGGAGAACTCAAGCGGATCATCGATACCAAGGGACAGACGGTCGCTGAACTGAAATACGACCAGGTGAATCCGCAAAGCCCCTGGTGCTGGCAGGTGACCCAGATCAAGGACGATAAATACCTCAGCGGATTCGTGGATCTCAACGGCCACGCTCTGACACCCCTGAATTACGATGAGGTGGGTTACTACGACGCCGAAGTCCGGCGCATCCGCGTGGGCCGGGCGGAAAAGTATGGTTTTCTCGATGAACGGGCCCGGGAGGTGATCCCGGTGCAATACGAGCAGGCGGAGATCTTCGCCGGCGGCAAGGCCCGGGTGATGCTCAAGGGTCGCGGTTTCTTCATCGACCCCAGCGGCAAGGAATTGCCGGAGTAAAAACATCGATGAAATTCCACCGAATCCTGATCGCCCTGACGGCCCTGCTCCTCGCCCGCGAGTTCAGTGGTTCGACCGCGGCCGGCGCTGAACCACAGGTCGTCGTCCTTTGGCCCGGGAAGCCGCCTGACGAGAACACGGCCCTCGGCCCGGAGCGGGTTCGCTGGTCGCCGAAATACGAGGACCACGTCAAGGTGGAGGTCAATGAATCCACCCGGCTGATCACGGATGTCTCGCAACCGAGCCTTACGATTTATCGTCCGGCCGCGGAAAAGAATACCGGGACCGCAGTGGTGATCTGCCCCGGGGGTGGTTATTGGGATTTGTACTGGCAACTGGAAGGCGAGGAAGTCGCTGAATGGCTGAACTCCGTCGGCGTGACCGGGATCCTCCTCAAATATCGCGTGCCCCGTCGACCCGACGAACCGCCAGGTCAGCCCGCGCGCCGGCCCCTGCAGGACGCGCAACGCGCCGTGAGCCTCGTGCGCAGCCGGGCAAAAGAGTGGGGCCTCCGTCCGGAGCGAATTGGCATCCTGGGCTTCTCGGCGGGCGGTCACCTCGCCATCGCCACGGCCACTCAACACGCCCAGCGCAGTTACCCGGCCGTGGACGCCGTGGACCAGATCAGCTGTCGTCCCGATTTCGCCGTTCCGGTTTATCCCGGCTATTTGAAGTTGGCGGACAAGGATGAGCTCGCTCCCTGGCTGACGGTTCCCGGCACCACGCCGCCGGTGTTTCTGGTACATGGCAGCGCGGACATCATCAGCCCGCCCGAGCACAGCGTGGTGCTGTATCTGGCCCTGAAGCGGGCCGGTGTGCCGGCGGAATTGCATCTTTACGCCGACACCGCCCACGACTTCGGCGTGCGCAAAAGTTCGCGCCCCTACGGCGAATGGACGGGGACCTGCGTGCACTGGCTGCGGGATCGCCATCTCCTCGAACGGACGCCACCCGGGCCTGAATCGTCGCCAGGCAATTGAAAGCGGCGCGGACCACGGATGAACCCGGATTCACCCGAAGGGTATCGGGCATCTCCTGCGCTGAACCCGACCGGTGGCCTCACTTTTTTGTGACCGAAGCCCGCGCCTTGGAGAGCCGGGTAATGGCCTCGCCCTGTTAGTGCTCATGCGGGTTCCTTCGTGGTTGAACTGACCGGAGACAACTCAGCCAACGCCGGTCGCCGTTTTCGGCACCACCCGTCGGGCCAGCACCAGATACTGCGCCCCGAGAGGAAGGCCCCGCAGGCCTGGCTCCAAGCCACGAAACCACGCCAGCGATCGCGGAAAAAAGAAGAGGAAATCGGTGACGACCACTTCAAACCCGGCAACCCGCAGCCAGGTCCGGGCGGCCGGCGCGGACAACATCCGGGCGTCGCGATCAAAGGGAATCCGACTCATGATCCAGCGCGTGCCGGGATTCCACGGATTGTTCTCAAACAACGCCAACCAACCCCCCGGTCGCAGCGAGTCATGGATGACGCCCAGGGCACTGGCTCGTTGTTCCGGCGGAATGTGGTGAAAGACACCGTTGCAAAAGACGAGATCCCGGTCCGCCGACGCCCGGTGGTCCCTCAAGAGTTCAAAGCGCGCCCGCGGATCCGCGGCGTGGCGGCGCGCCACGGCGAGCGACCGTGCCGAAACGTCCACGCCCACGAGGGATTCGGCGCCTTCCAATTGCAACAGGCCCGCGGTCGCTGTGCCCGTCCCGCAGCCGAAGTCGAGGATCCGGCGGGCCGTCACGCCGCGTTCCCGCAGACGTCGTTGCAGCCAGTGCAATCGACCCGCCGCAAAAAACTCCTTCCCCTCCCCGGACACGCGCAGGCCGCGCTGCAGCGCTTCATCATAGTTGTCCGCAAAGGCGTCGAACTGCGGGTCGAGCGAGGGGAGGGAAGGATCGGAGGGATCAGCCTTCATCGATCACACGGGTTTCAGCGGCGGGCGAGTCCGAGGATGCTGGTGAACCAACTGGCCAGAAACGATTGGAAGCCCAAGGCCGTGAGCGTGGCGGCCGGGATGACCAAACGCATCGTCTTCGCATAATCAAGCGCGCCATAATGCACCGCACGCCATTTCCACACCGCCAGCAAAAGCATCCCCAAACCCACCGCCATCACGACCCCGCTGGCCCACAGTCCGCGACTCAGGGTGACCCACTGAAACATCTGATCGAACGTCCGATCACGTGGGAGGATTCCTTCATTGACGGCAAAGGTCTTGGTGAACACGGCGAACCAAAGTGCCTGCCAGCCGCACAGGACCGCCAGGCTGGCGAACACCAGCGTGTGCGCATCCAGAACCGCTCCAGCCACGCGGACTCCCGGCAGCGCCAGCGCAAAACCCAGCAGACCGATCGCCAGGACCACCGCGCCGGGAACCAAAAACAACCAGCGCGGGCTGCACACCAGAAACAGCCGCAGCGTGCGAAAACCATCCCGGAAGGTCTTCAAATGCGGCGCGTGCGCCTGGCGACCGTCGGGATGCAGGGTGATGGGCACCTCCACAATCCGGGCCCCGGACAGGCTGCCCTTGATCAGCATCTCGGTGGCGAACTCCATGCCCGTGCAGCGTTGATCCAACCCCTGCCACCAGTCCCGCCGGAATCCGCGCAGTCCGCAATAAATATCGTGAATCGGCGCCCCAAACATCCACCGCGCCAGCAGCGTGAACATCGGATTCCCCCACCAACGATGCAGCCAGGGCATCGCCCCGGGTCGGATGGTGCCACCGCCCCAGGGCAAGCGACAGCCCTGGACCAGATCCGCCCCGGCGCGCAAACCGGTCACGAACTTTTCGAGATCAAGAAAATCATAGCTGTCATCGGCATCGCCCATGATGACAAAGCGGCCGCGGGCCACGTCCACGCCTCCCATGATCGCCGCGCCATAGCCACGCACCGGCACCGGCACAACCCGTGCCCCGGCCTGTTGCGCCAACTGCTGCGAACCGTCGGTGCTGCCGTTGTCCGCCACCAACACCTCGCCGCGGACTCCCAATTCCCGCAGGCATCGCACCGCCTTGCGGACACAGGTGGCTATGGTGTCGGCCTCATTGAGGCACGGCATGACCACGGTGATTTCCAAGGGGTCGTCCACGGACGGCATTCCCACGGAATTAGCCAGTCCGGCCCGCAACTGTCTAGCAACGCTTGCCGACGACGACACAGCGACACAGCAGCAATCGCCCGGGTGAAGGGAGGGCTGCGCTGCCGCCGGGCCGCTTTCGGTGAAAGGGGAGCGTCCTCTTCCCCTTGGCGACGACGGGTGCCGGGGGCCAAGCGGCAGCGGACGGCCGCCGCACAAATCCTCGCGGTCATTCGCCGCCTGTCCTGCGGACCGGAACACCAACTCCGACGCCGCAATCAACGAATCAAAAAAGGGCCCAGTGGCGTCGGCGGAAGAATCTTCTAGGGTCGGATCCATGTCGATACGATCAAGGTGGGGCAGGCTGGGCCTCGGGTTACGCCGGGCGGCCAAGCTGTGCTGGATTCCCTCCGCCCTCGCGGTGCTGGGGCAGGACGCGGACGCCCAGTTGGACGCTTTTTATCGCCGCTACCTGGAAACCCATTTCACCCAGGAACCCCTCGCCGCCACCCAGTTGGGCGAGCATCGGTTTGATGCGGAATTGGAGGATGTCTCGGTCAAATCAAGGGCGGGCTGGGAGGCCCTCACCCGCGAGACGCTGCGAAATCTGCCGAAATCCGTCGAGTACCCGAAGCTGACCCGGGCGGGTCAGATCGATTTCGAGATTCTAAAGCACGATCTCGAAACATCCCTTTGGCAGACGGCCAATACCCGGCCCTACGAGGAGGATCCGCGGGTTTATGGCGGCTATATCAGCGACAGCGTGTACAGTCTCTTTGCGCAATCGACCTTGCCGAAGGAAGAGAACGTCCGGCATGCCCTGGCGCGGATGGCCAGGATTCCCGCCATCATCGACGAGGCCCGACAGACGCTGCGGCATCCGCCAAGATCGATCCTGGAAACGGCGATCCGCCAGAATCGGGGCGCCCTGGCTTTCTACGAAGGCGGCTTGGTGGAACTGATCGGAGAGTCACCCCAATTGGCCGCGGTGAAGACCGCCGCGGCGCCGGTGGCGGCGAAGCTGAAGGAGTACCAGCAGTTTCTCGAGGGTCCCCTGATGGCGCAGGCGAATGGAGAATGGCGCTTGGGCCGGAAACGATTTGCCCGGAAGCTGGAACTTGTGCTCGATGCCGGGCTCACCGCCGACCAGGTGCTGGCGGATGCGGAGGCCGAGTACCAACGCGTGACCCGCGAACTCGCCGTCGTCTCCCGCCAATTGTGGAGCCGGTTTTTTCCGAAGCAGCCGGTCCCGGCGGATGACGCCCTGGGGCGGCGCCAACTGGTTTCCCTGGTGATTGCGGCGGTCAGTCGCGAGCACGGCGCTCCCGAAGCCCTCGTCACGGACGCCCGGGCCACGGTCGATCGCATCAAGACCTTTATCCGGGACCATGACATTCTCCGACTGCCGGAGCCGGATCGCTGTCAGGTGATTGAGATGCCTGAATTCAAGCGCGGCAATTCGCTGGCCTATATGGAATCCGCGCCGCCGCTGGAGCCGGCGGCAGCCAGCCTCTACGCCGTGAGTCCACCGCCCGCCGATTGGAGTCCCGAGCGGGTCCGCAGTTTCCTGGAGGAATATAACCAGCACATGCTGCAGGTGCTGACCATCCATGAGGCCTATCCGGGGCACTACGTGCAGCTGGAGTATTCCAATCGGAGTCGGTCCCTGATCCGCCGGGTCCTGCAATCCGGCGCCTTTGTCGAGGGTTGGGCGGTGTACACGGAGCAGATGATGCTGGATCAAGGATACGGCGATGGCGATCTGCGGATCCGGCTGATGCAGCTCAAGTTTTATCTGCGGGCCGTGGTGAATGCCATCCTCGATCACCAGATGCACTGCACGGCGATGAGTGATGACGCGGCGATGAAGCTGCTGACCGAGGGAGCGTTTCAATCGGAAGGGGAAGCGCGCCTTAAGATCATCCGGGCGAAACAAAGTTCCACGCAATTAAGCACCTACTTCGTCGGCCGCATGGCCCACTATCGGTTGCGACAGCAATTGCAGCGGGAGTTGGGGGATTCCTTTGACCTGGGCCGCTACCACGAGGCGGTAATTTCTCACGGATCGATACCCACCAAATACCTGCCGGAGTTGGTTCGCGAACGGCTGCGGCAGGCGCGTTAGCTCCCGGGAGGCGGACACATTGTGTCAGTAACCCCAATCGACGCTCACCAAGCTGCCGCTTGCTGGACGTTCCGCGACGGCGCACGCTGATCGCCCTTCCGATGAGTCCCAATCTCAAAGTTGCCACCCGAACGCCGCTGGAACGGGAAACCAATGCGCCAGGAAGTTCGGGTTCCTTCCTCGCCCACGCGTCGGGTCGCCTATTCCACCCCCTGTGCTGTCCCTCCTTACGGTGGATTTTGCTGGGTGGCTGGGTGGCTTGTTGCAACCCGGCCCTTCATTCCGCCGAAGTCCCTTACGACATTCTCATTCGCCACGGCAAAATCGTCGATGGCTCGGGCAACCCATGGTTCCAAGGTGATGTCGCGATTAAGGATGATCGCATCGTGGCTGTCGGCCGGGTCACGGGTGAGGCCCGACGGGTCATCGAGGCCAACGGTCTCGTCGTCGCGCCCGGATTCATCGACGCGCATTCGCATTCTGATTGGGTGTTGCTGGAGGATGGTCAGGCGCAAAGCAAAATTCGTCAGGGGGTCACCACGGAGGTGCTGGGTGAATCGGGCTCGGTCGGACCCTACAAACTCAAGCTGGTACACCACCCGGTCTCGGTCCAAAATCAGGCGGCCTATATCCGTACCATCGCGGAGTACTTTGCGGCGATCGAGCGGTCCGGGGTGGCGGTCAACGTGGCGACCTATGTTGGCGAGGGAAACATCTGGGAGTGCGTCATGGGGGGTTCGTTCGCCCGACCGGGTCCCGCGGAATTGCAGCAGATGCGCGATCTGCTCGCGGAGGCCATGCAGGAGGGCGCCTTCGGCCTTTCGACCGCCCTGATGATGCCGCCGAGTTCACTCGCCACCACCGCCGACTTGATCGAACTGTGCCGCGTGGTGCGGGAGTACGGCGGGATTTATGTCACTCATATGCGTGATGAGGGGCTGGGTATTTTCGATTCGGTGAAGGAAGCCATAGCGATCGGCGAGGGCGCCGGGTTGCCGGTGGAGATCCTGCACCTCAAAATTGCCGATCAAAAATATTGGGGTCGCATGAATGAAGTGGTCGCGCTCATCGACGCGGCGCGGAAGCGCGGGGTCAATATCCAGGCGAATGTTTATCCCTATACCCGGGGCAATAACGACCTGGTGAGCATCATTCCGCCCTGGGCCCATGAAGGTGGACGTTCCAACCTGCTCGCGCGCCTGCGCGACCCGGCGCAGCGCCCACGGTTGAAACAAGACATTCGGAATGGCCTACCCGGCTGGTACAATCATTACACTGCTGTGGGCGGCGACTGGCAGCGCATGCTCATCAGTGCGAATAATTCTTACCAGGGTCTCACGATGGACCGCGTGATCGCCAGGAAGAGTGAAGGCAGGGTGCCTCCGCCGGACCCGCTCGATATTTTGTTCGATTTGCTCGTCGAGCAAGACGGGTCAGTGAGCACGGTCTATGCGCACCACACGGAGCCGGATATGAACCTGGCGATGAGTCAACCGTGGTGCTCGATCGGATCCGACGGCTCCGCACTGGCGACGGAAGGCCTGCTTCGGCGGGGTAACCCACATCCGCGCAGTTTCGGCAGTTTTCCGCGCGTGCTCGGCGTTTATGTGCGCGAACGCGGTCTGCTGCGGCTTGAAGATGCCGTCCGCAAAATGACCTCTCTTAATTCTACTGTGGTAGTTTAGAAACGGGTACTTTTCGCATACGGCGGGCCTTACTTTCGCTGACGCGCCTCCGGCGTTCGTGTCGTTTTTGGATG
>JAYTHD010000314.1:0-13031 GCA_043732975.1 Verrucomicrobiota bacterium | reverse complement strand
CCTATACTCCCGGCGGCGCCCATGGTTTTCGCCCGGACTATTCGGTCACGGTCTACTCACGGATTCTCAAGCAACTCTATCCCGACATTCCGATCATCGTTGGCGGCATCGAGGCGAGTCTGCGGCGGGTCACGCATTACGACTATTGGTCCGACACTCTCAAGCCCTCCATTCTCGCCGAGAGCGGTGCAGATCTCCTGGTGTACGGCATGGGTGAATTGCCCTTGAAGGAAGCCGTGCGGCTGTTGAAGCACAACGTCCCGTTCTCCTCGCTCCGCTACATTCCCCAAACCGCGGTGATGTTGCCGGCGGGCGTCGCCGTGCCCAAGAACCAAAACTGGGACGACTTCACCCTGAATTCGCACGAGGATTGCCTGCGGGATCGCGGCCTCTATTCGCGGAATTTCAAGGACATCGAAACGGAATCCAACCGGGTCAAGGCGCGTCGCCTGATCCAGCCGACCGGCGACCGGACGCTGGTCGTCAATCCACCGTATCCGACGATGAGCGAGGGACAGATCGACGCCAGCTTCGACCTGCCCTATACACGGCTGCCGCATCCCAAGTACCGCAAACGCGGACCCATTCCCGCGTACGAGATGATCAAGCATTCGCTGAACATGCACCGGGGCTGTTTTGGCGGCTGCAGTTTCTGTACGATTTCAGCACACCAGGGCAAGTTCGTCGCCAGCCGCAGCAAGGCGTCGATCCTGCGCGAGGTGGAATCGATCAAGCAGATGCCGGATTTTCGCGGCACGATCAGCGACCTGGGCGGGCCGTCCGGCAACATGTACCGGATGAAGGGCAAGGAGCAGTGGATTTGCGATGAGTGCATCCGGCCCAGTTGCATCTGGCCCAATGTTTGTCGCAATCTGGACACCGACCACACGGCCCTGCTGGATATTTACAAATCCGTCCGCGAAACGCCTGGAGTGAAGCACGCCTTCGTGACCAGTGGATTGCGCTACGACCTCTTCCTGCACGAACACGCGTCGCCGGAGGCCAAGGCGAGCCACGACAAATACATCAACGAACTCGTCGCCCATCACGTCTCGGGCCGACTCAAGGTGGCGCCGGAACACACGTCCGACGCCGTGCTCGACGTCATGCGGAAGCCTTCGTTCTCCCTGTTCTACAAGTTCAAGGAGAAATTCGACGAGGCCGCCAAACGGGCGGGCAAGCCGCTGACCCAGATCATCCCGTACTTTATCAGCTCCCATCCGGGGTCGCGTCCCGAGGACATGGCTGAACTCGCGCTGAAGACCAAGGATCTCGGTTTCCGGCTCGAACAGGTGCAGGATTTCACCCCCACCCCCATGACCGTGGCCACCGAGATCTATGCGACCGGCGTGCACCCGTACACCCAGGAATCGGTGTGTGTGGCCCGCACGCCGGAGGAAAAACAGGAACAACGCAGCTTCTTCTTCTGGTACAAGCCGGAGATGCGCGAGGGCCTGCGCAAGTCGCTGAATCGACTCGGACTCAAATCGCTGGCCGCCCGGTTGCTCGATGGCCGACCGACCCCAACCGTCGACGTGACGCCCCCGCCCCACATCACACCGTGCGGAATCCCCGGGCGACGACTGGCGGCGGCCATGGGACAATCGCCGAGCTCCGGCGGCGAAACCGACCGCCCACCCGGGACGCCCTCCGCGCCGAAGTCAGGGCGTTTCCCCAAGTTTCTCCGCCGCCGAGATCACTCCTGACGTCCGGAACGGCTGCTTTGACGCGCCTTCCAAGGGCGTCCGGGCGCCGGAAAGCCTCGCGACGCATCATCGAGCACCAGCACCCAGTCGATCAATTCACCCGGGGCGGGCGATCGGAATTGGCGCGCTCCCTCCTTCTTGAACGTGCCGATGAGCGTGGACGTGCCGTCGCGCGGATTGAACCACCAGGCCTTCACACGCGCACCGGACAATTTGTTGAGGCGCACCTGAAACGGCCGGCCGACCGGGACATAAATCATCGCGTAGCTGCCCGCCTCGTCACGCGTCGCCACGAACCGCCGCAGGCCCGCGCCCGGGATCAACGTCGGGGGATCCGTCGGCACCAACAAGGAGTCATCGGGTATCCGGGAGAGGAACGGGCGCGACTCCATCAACCGACGGCCATAGCCCATCTGAAATGCCCCCGGTTCGTCCACCGCCTCGGTCCACGGCATCAGCGGCAGATTGACCGGCACACGTCCCGGTCCGTGCATCGACCACACGGAATGGTGACCATAGGTGTGGCCAAAGGCGCCAGTGAAAATGTCCCAGTAGAATGGACGCCGGACATCCGTTGCCACCGAATGCCCCTGCCGCCGGGCGTCGAAGGCGACGGGATGTCCCTCATAAATGGGTTCGGCATCCAACACGGGCTTGAACGGCGTTCGCTCATAATCGGCATGGGTCTGATCATAGCGCCCGGTGAACTCCATCCCGTGCCCGTTCTGGCGCATGTGGAAATCGAGCCAGTCCTCATTGGGAAACGGACCGCTCGATCCGGCGCCGCCGGTGGGATGAAAGGAGATCAGATGTCGACCGCCATCGCCGCGTCGAAGTCCACGGGCCATTGCACGGATGATTTCCTTCTGCCGGTCCGTATCGACCGGCCGGTCTCCGCCGAGGATCCAGACCACGCCCGCATTGCGATACCGGCGCCCGATCCATTCCCCGTAGGCGTCGGCATTTTGCGGAGTGAATATTTCCGGCCCGGCGCCCCACTTCTTGTTCCATTTATCACCCCAGGTCGGCAGGAAACCCACATAAATCCCGAGCGCATTGGCCTGTGCGACGATCCCATCGACGTGTCGAAAATACTCCTCATTGGGTTGGAGCGGATCGTTGTTCACCAGCGGCAACTGACCATAGGCGTTGGGCGCCGTCAGTCCCTCGAACTCCGCCAGGGCGACGGCCTGCACCACATTGAAGCCCTTCGCCGCCCGGTTTTTCAGATAGTGGGCGGCGTCCTCGCGATTCAAGCGGTGGAACAACTCCCAGGCCGTATCGCCCAGCCAAAAGAAGGGCTGACCGGTTTCCGTGACCAGAAACCGATGGTTGTCACTCACTTTGAGCAGAGGCAACGCAGCCGCAGCCGCCAAGCACTGGCACCAGACGATCCATCCCAGAAATAAAACACGCGCAGGGAACACGGGCCGATTATGCGTCGCGCTCCGGCCTTCCGCCAGACCCGGCCGGCGTCAGTGTGAAAAAGCAAAAAAAAGCAATGGGGTCTGCACCAGGATGCTGTTTACCATCCCTCAATCGTGACGTTTTCATAGTCAGGCATGGGGCAGGCTGGAATCGGCAACATCCTCTCGCCGGGAGTGTCGGTCACGCCAGCCACCAAAGCTCGGAAAAGGAGGAAAACCAACGACTCGACAATTTTTATCTCCCCCCCTGCGGCGGCTCCGCCACCGCCACGCAGGTTTGCCAGTGACGGGTGGCCTCCTGCAATCTCGCGGCGTGTCCGGGCGATGGGAAACGGGGTGGCAGCGCGGCTGCCGGCTGGGGTGGCTGACCCTTTGGGTCGTGCTGGCCGCCGGCCCGTTGCTGCGTACCCACGCGCAAGGCGTCTCGCGACCGGTGCTCCAGCGTGAGTTGCCACGGGAGGTTTTTGAGAACCTCACCGAGGCCACCGTGGAGGGATGGATCCGGTTCGACGCCTTCGCGCCGTATTCGCGGTTCTTTGATGTCGGGCAGGATCGGAGCTCCATCACCGTCACCCACTACGAACGTTCGCCAAATTTGCTGTTTGAAGCCTGGGAGAGTGCCACCAATCGTTCGGGAATCCATGTGCTGGGCTTGCTGCGGACCAATGAATGGTGCCACCTGGCGGCCGTGGTGAGTCCGCGCGGGCAACGGCTGTATTACAATGGGCGACTCATCGCCACCAACGACTCCCCGATCGCCTTCGCCCAGTTGAAGGTGGGCGGCAACGCCCGGCTGGGACGGAGCGTCTGGGCGGGCTCGGAGGGCGTGAATCAATCGCTCCGCGGCGCCCTGGCGGAGGTTCGCCTGTGGTCCCGGGAGCGCACAGCGGCCGAGATTGAACGGGATCTTTTTTCCTCGCTCGGTTCGTCGGTGGGCCAACCGGACGCGCCGCCGGACCTGGTCAAGGTCTGGGGCGAGGAACTGCTGCGACGGAGTGTGGACACCGACGCGGATCGGGCTCTTCCGGAGGCGGAGGAATTAGCCCACCCGGGAATCCTCAAAGCGGAGGTGCGCGACGAACGGGGAAAACCGGTCAACCTGGCCCAGGTACGGATCCGTTCGACCCATCGCCGGCTTCTGGCGGCGGGCCGCACGGGAACGGCGGGTTATTGGATGTTCGAGGACATCGCCGGTCCCGGCCGGTTTCGGGCAGCGATTTATGAGCCCCGCACCCAGTTCGTGATCGAGGTCTTTTCGCCGCTCGGCTCCATCAAGGTGCCGCAACCGTCCCTGCCGGCTGGTGAGCATCGACACCTGACGCTGGTGCTGCCGCAGGATCATCCAAGTGCGGAGACGACCAACTGGTTTGTCCGGGAACTGGTGGGCGATCTTCATTCCCCCGACGCGTGGTTGCGGGAGAGCGCGGCGCTGGATCTGGGCAACCTTGGGGATTTTCCGAATGCGGCGGCGGCGTTGGCCAGCACGTTTGCCCTGGATCCGGATCCGATCGTCCGCGATCACCTGGGCGTCACGCTCAACAAACTGAGCTTCCGTTCACCGATCGCCGTGGCCGCCCTGCTGGAAACGCCCGGGACCGTGGAGTGGTTCAATCCGGAGGCCATCCAGCAAACCCTCCGTCAGCAGCCGGTGCCGGCGGCGTTGCAGACCGTTTATACCCGCCGGACCCAGGCGGTGGCCCTGCTGTTCGCGGGCATTCTGGGAGCGTTTTCGGCGCTCCACCTGTTTGTGTTTCTCTATGATCGGCGCAGTCATACCGACGGTCTGTACGCACTGTTCACCGCCATGGGGGCGGTGGGAACGCTGCTCAATGACCTGGGCCGGGTGGACGGAAGCAGGTGGTATCGCTGGCTGGGTCCGGCCTGTCTGGGACTTTCGCTCTCCCTGGCTCTGCGCCTCCTCTACGCCATGTTTGCGCGGCGGATTCCCCTGCGATTCTGGGTGCTCAACGGGCTCTTTTTTCTCTGCGGCATCAAGCTGCTGTTGTTCAACCGGCAGACACCGGGCCGGGAATGGGAATTCCGTCTCCTGCAATTCACCGTGGTGGTGACGACGCTGCTGGTCCTGGCCGAAATGCTGCGCGTGGCCTGGCGGGCGTATTGGGCGGGGAAATCGGGAGCGCGTCTGATTGGCGGCGGTCTGGTGGTGTTTGCCTTTGGACAATTGCTGGCACCGTTTTCGGCCCCGATTTTCCTCAACGATGTCTGGGCCGCCTGGCTTTTTCCGCTGAGCATGACCATTTTTGGTGCGTCGGCCTCGCTCTATCTCGCCCGCGAATTTGTGCGCACCAACCGGGCGTTGCAGACCGCGCACCTGGCCATCAAGGCCAATCAGGAGCGGCTCACCGCCGAAATCGCAGAGGCCGCGTCCTACGTGCGATCACTGCTGCCGACGCCATGGACGGGACCCGACATCAGCACCGCCTGGGCCTTCCAACCCAGCATGCAACTGGGGGGCGATGCCTTTGGACATCACCGCCTGGACGGCCATCGCACGGCTTTCTACCTGCTCGACGCCTGCGGGCATGGCGTGGGGGCGGCCCTGCTGTCGGTCAGCGCGTTGAATCTGTTGCGCTCCGAGGCCCTGGCCGACACCGATTTTACCAATCCGGCCGACGTCCTGCACGAGTTGAATCGCCGTTTTCCGATGGAAGCACACGGGGGACAGTATTTCACCGCGTGGTACGGGGTGTTTGATCAGCGGGACCGTTCGCTGACCTATTCCAGCGCGGGGCATCCGCCGTCCTATGTCCTGGCCGGCAGTGCGCCGCCAGTGCCGTTGCGGACGCATGGGTCACCGGTCGGTTGCATGCCGAATGCCCGTTACGAAAACGCCCGGACACTGCTGCCGTCGGGCGCGGATCTGCTGCTGATCAGCGACGGCGTGTTCGAGTTGCAACGGCCGGATGGCCGACCCATGACGCTGACGGATTTTGAGCGGGAACTGGCCCACTTCCGCTGGCACGAGCCGGAGCATATCCTCGCCTGGTCCCGTTCCAAACACGGCGGCCATTCCTTGGAAGACGATTTCTCCGTCCTCCGCGCCACGCTGGCTTGAGGTGCCATAAGTGGCAAAATTCTTCTGAAGAACGCAAGGTTCACGCGCGGAGACGCCGAGAGCAGAATGACCGATTCCAATGGCTAGGCCGTGCCGGCGCGGCCGGAGCGCCGGTTTCCAACCGGCTTGGCGCCGTCGCAGAGCAAGGCGCTGCCGATAGGAATGTCATCGCTGCCGCTGTCGGGCGGCTTCGTAAAGAAAAACCGCGGCGGCGCTGCCGACGTTGATGGAGTCGACGTCGTTGTGCATCGGGATGGCCACGCGGGTATCGCAGGCGGCGAGAACCTCCTGGGTCAGGCCGGGCCCTTCGCTACCCAGGAGGATGCAGCAGTTGCCGGTGAAGTCCTGATCCTGAATCATCTGCCCGCCGGGATGGGGATGGGCCGCGATCGTCTGAACTCCGTGCGCCCGCAGGACCTGGAGCGAATGGATCAGGCTCTCGGTCTGGATGATGGGCAGCCGGAAAATGGCCCCCATCGAATTGCGCACCGCGCGCCGAAGAAACGGGCTGCCGGAGGTTTCGCCCACGAGCAGGGCGTGAGCCCCGAAGGCCGCGGAACTGCGGACGATCAGGCCGATGTTTTCCGAGTTGGAAAGTCCATCGCAAGCGACCATGAAAAGCGGTCGTGGCGCCGTGCGCAAGATGTCTTCCAGCGTCGGCGTGTGCGGAATCCGGCCGACCGCCAGGACGCCCTGAAAAAAGGGGAAACCGGTCAGTTTTTCCAGCTGCGCAATTTCCATGACATAGAGCCGCACATCTTCGCGGCGGGCCTGGATCAGGGGTTCAAATTCCGCCCGCCATTTTTCCGGCAACAGCACCGAGACGACACCGAAGTCACTTTCCAAAAGCCGTCGCACGACCCGGGCTCCTTCGGCGACAAAGATACCCGCTTCCCGGTGGCCCTCGTGCTGTCGCAGCGTGGCGTACGGTGCGAGTTCCGGTTGGTCGAAATCGGTGACGAAATGGATTTGCATGGCGGCGAGAATCACCCGACGAAGGTGCCGGCGCTGGAGGCGGGCACCCTGACAGTGATCCCGCGATCCCCGACTTGAAGAGTGCACGGAGCATCATTGGCGCCCCCGTTGAGTCCCAGAATTCCCTGAAGTCTCTTCACCATTGTGGCGACCACAGTGGCAGGTGAGTCGGCGGTTGGCTCCAGGGGATTTTAGCGCGGGCGCCGACGGGTTGGGTGGTGGGAATTCAGATTTTCGCGGGCTCGGGTGCGCCTGGCCTCGAGGGGCGGAGACACGAAGGGACGGGTCAGATGAAACTGAGACGTTCCGGGAATGCCGCCATCACCCGCTACACCCGCCGCGCGGACGCCTTCCCGCGCATCACCCCTGGCGGCAGCCGGAAATTATTTTCTCACAAACCCGAGTGGCGATGTGGCAGACTTCCCTTTGCCCCGGCCCCGGGTGACCCACAAGCTTCCGGCGTTTTTTAAGATTATGGCAAAACTCTCCGTTCGCGATCTCAATGTTTCGGGCCAACGCGTGTTCATGCGCGTCGACTACAACGTCCCGATGGAAGAAAAAGACGGGAAAATGGTGATCAATGACACCACCCGCATCAAGGAAACCCTCCCCACGCTGAAGCTGCTCCTCGGCCACGGCGCCCGTCTGGTGCTGGCCGCCCATCTCGGCCGACCGGATGGCAAGCGCGAGCCCTCCATGAGCCTCGCGCCCGTCGCCGTGCAGCTCAGTGAGATGCTCGGACAACCCGTGGGTTTTGTGGACACCTGCGTGGGTCCGCAAGCCGAGGCCGCCGTCGCGGCCCTCGCCAATGGTCAGGTGCTCCTGCTGGAAAACGTCCGCTACCACGCGGAGGAGGAGAGCAACGATCCCGTGTTCGCGGCACAATTGGCCCGCCTGGCGGATGTCTACGTCAATGACGCCTTCGGGGCCGCGCACCGCGCCCACGCGTCGACCAGCGGCGTCGCCCGCATCGTCAAGGCCTGGGGCGGTCCCTGCGCGGCAGGATTGCTCATGGAACGGGAACTCAAGTTCCTGGGGGATGAACTGGACCATCCGGCCCGCCCGTTCGTGGTCATCCTCGGCGGCGCCAAAGTCAGCGATAAAATCAAGGTCATCGACCGACTGCTCGAAAAGGCGGACACCATCCTCATCGGTGGCGCCATGGCTTACACCTTCAAACTCGCGCACGGTGGCAAAACCGGAAAATCGCTGGTGGAAAAGGATCACACCGGCACCGCCCTCGCGGCCGAAGCCAAGGCCAGGGAACGCAAGGTCCAGTTCCGGTTGCCGGTCGACACCGTCATCGCCGAGCTGAAGGACACCGGCAAATTGAACAAAAAGGGCAAACCCGTGTTCGAGCCCATCAACCCGCGCGTCATTTCCGGCGACATTCCGGACGATTGCGAGGGATTCGACATCGGACCGGCCACCGCCAAGGCGTTTACCGAAGTGATTCAGGGAGCGAAGACCATTCTCTGGAACGGGCCGATGGGCATGTTCGAGGACAAACGTTTCGCCGAGGGCACGAATGCCGTCGCCCTGGCCGTCGTGGCCGCGACCCAACAGCACGGCGCCAAATCCATCATCGGCGGCGGGGACAGTGTGAAGGCTGTCAACAAGGCCGGATTGGGTGACCAGGTGACGTTCGCCAGCACGGGCGGCGGTGCGAGCCTCGAATTCCTCGAAGGCATCCCACTCCCCGGCGTCGTCTGCCTGGACGACAAGTAGTCGACCTTGCCATTTCCCGCCGAACTCCCGGTTTCCCATCCCACGCTCTGTCCTATGGTCCTTCCGTGAATCCTTCGCAGCGGGCGGTGGCCTATTATCAGGGGACGGCCGGGCAGGCCTACCACGCCGGGAAGCGCGGCGTGCCTCCGGAAGGACTCCCCTGGATTTACCGCGCCCGGGCGGAGTTGTTCCAATACTACATCACCCCCACGGACTCCGTCCTCGAATGGGGCTGTGGCGCCGGATGGAACCTGGCCGACCTGCACGCCGCTCGGCGGGTCGGCATGGACGTCGAGCCCGCCCTGCAGGATCAGGTCGAGGCGTCGGGCGCCGAATTCGTGGCCACCACGCGGACGTTCTCCGACGCCTCCTTCGACGTCATCTTCTCCCACCATTCGCTCGAGCACGCGCCCGATCCACTCGCCGCATTGATCGAACTCGAACGACTGCTCCGCCCTGGAGGCCGGCTGTTGCTCGCGGTTCCGTACGAAAACTCGCGCACCCAACGCCGCTACAATCCCGCCGAGCCCAATCACCACCTTTTCGCCTGGAACCCGCAGACGCTGGGCAATCTCGTGGCGCTCTCCGGGTTGCACGTGGAGTCGGTCGGCCTGCGGCCCTATGGCTACGACCGCGCCGCCGCCGTGCAGGCCCTTCACCTCGGCTTGGGTGAAAAGGGCTTTCGCGGAATGCGTTGGCTCGCCCGGCTGCTGTTTCCCTTGCAGGAAGTTTTCCTCAGCGCCATCCGGCCACGTCTGTAGGCGGGCGGTTTCCCTCCGCGGTTCACATTGAAATCGTCTCAACTTGCCCCCAACCTGCCCGCTGAATGGCTGATGAAACCGCTCCGAAACAAGACCGTCCGCTGGATACGCTGAAGCAGGCCGATCCGGCGCTCGAGGCGGCGCTGCGTCCCGGTGCGTTTGCCGATTTCACCGGCCAACCGAAGGTGAAGGAACGGCTGGAAATCGCCGTCGAGGCCGCGCTCAAACGTGGCGAAGCCCTCGACCACATCCTGCTCTCCGGCCCGCCCGGCCTCGGCAAAACCACCATTGCCAACATCCTCGCCCGGGCCATGGGCGCCAACCTGCGCTCCACCAGCGGTCCCACCATCGAGAAGGCCGGCGATCTCGCCGGATTGCTCACCAATTTGGAAGCCGGCGACGTGCTGTTCATCGATGAGATCCATCGCCTGCAAAAAACCGTGGAGGAATACCTCTATCCGGCGATGGAGGACTACAAGCTGGACATCATCATCGACCAGGGCCCGAATGCCCGGACGGTGCAGCTGAAATTGCCGCGCTTCACGCTGATCGGCGCGACCACCCGGAGCGGCCTGCTGTCGTCGCCGATGCTCACCCGCTTCGGCATTCGCGAGCGCCTCGATTATTATACCGCGGAACAATTGCAGAAAATCGTCGTCCGCGCCGCCGGGCTGCTGAAAGTGGAGATCGATACCGACGGCGCCATGGAGATCGCACGACGGAGTCGAGGCACGCCACGGATCGCCGGCAACCTGTTGCGACGGGTTCGCGACTACGCGCAGGTCCGGGCCGACGGCCGGATCACCGCGCCGCTGGCCGACAAGGCGCTGGGCATCCTCGAAATCGACCAGCACGGCCTCGATGAAATGGACAAACGGATCCTCGAAACCGTGATCACCAAATTCGGCGGCGGACCCGTGGGCGTGAATTCCCTGGCCGTGGCCGTTGGCGAGGAACCCGACACGATCGAAGAAGTCTATGAACCCTATTTAATCATGGAAGGTTATCTGAATCGCACCGCCCAGGGCCGAGTGGCCAGCGAACTGGCCTATCAGCGACTGGGCCTCCGCCCCCTCACCGGCCGCCAACCGCGGATGCTGTAAGGTTCAGAACCCAGAGTTTTGGCTTTTCCCGGCGACGCACCCATCACGTCTCCCCACCATAATGAGAGGCGTAATAGCGGTGGACCCACGAGTATCGTCCGGCCGGCTTGTTCCACACTCGCACCAATCCCAGGCCGGACGCGCGATTCAGCTCCGCCTCCTTCAATTGGGTTCGCAAAACCCCGTGCAACCATTTCAATACTTCATCGCGCGCCTCAGTTGGCTGACGCAGATCCCATTCGGCATCTCCACCACCGGTTTGGGCGGGAAGTCGGACGGCTTTTTGGAATAGCTCTTCAGGAAGCTCCTTGAACTTCTTCGCCATTTCATCCATTGAAGGCTGAGACTCAAAGATCGCCGCGACAGGCCCCAACGCGCTCAGGATCCGCGAGAACCCCTTCAGCCAGGGTGCCACTTTGGTAACCCACTCCTTGGGAATCTCGATCTCGAAGACTCCGGGATTGGTCTTACCCCCGTGCTCGTGCTTGAACCAGGAGGCCGGATACAACGAGTGCTCACAATGCACATGGAGCCGGACTTTTTTTGCCAATGTGGACCCCAGGTCTTTCCAGAAATCACGTTGATCGGTCGATTCCAGACTGAAGAGCAAAGGACCGCCTCGGGAAACGTCGGCGTCCCACTGGCGCAGCGCCTCCAACACGATTTCCTTGGAATCGCCCAGACACTTTTGGACTTCGGTATTCGACGTTTCGATCCGCTCTTTCAAGGCCGCCAAGTTACGCGGCAATCCTTCCAGGGCGCTGCTGGCGCGATCCATGCGGGATTGCAGGCTGGCGAAACCGGCGTCCAGTTTCTGCTCGACGCCGTCGAACCTGCCGGACAATTCTTTCGCGAGCCTCTCGACCGATGTCGCGGGAACCTGGACACCGTGCAGCGTGCGCAGGATATCGATCTCATGATCACAATGGTCCTCGCCACATTCGATCTGTCGCTTCACGCGCCCGTCCGCTGGATGCAGGAATTTGTCGAGTTTCGTCCGGAGAAAATACCGCCGTTTTTCCAGGCTTTGGGGACAAGCCACGCACGCGCCCGAGCTCGTCATCGCCGGCTGACACGCCAGATGTTCATCGAATTCAATTTCCGTACCGAAGCGGCGCTTCAGCTCGCCCAATAGTCCGCGCAGGGCTTGCAACATTTGCCCGTGCATATGCGCCGAGCCCTCGAAGTAGATCTTTTCGTTGTCGGCCTGAATCCGCGCTTCGCCCAGCGATGGATCCCGCAAGCGCAGCCCGTTTTTCCAATGGGCCGCATGCCTCGCGTGTTCGCGCCCCTGGGCCAACGGATGCAGCCAGACGATCAAGCGCCCAAACACCGCCCGGGATTGCCAGCCATTCAGCTTCTCACAGGGACCGTCCTTCACCAGACCGCGACTCTTGAGCGTGTAACGCAAAGTAATCGTCTCCTCGGGATTCCAACCTGCATCCCAGGTCCCTGGTTTCTCCCCTTTAAGTCGGGCCGGCACCAGATAATAATCAGAATCCGCCGGCTCCGAGTTTTCGTGCCCGGGGATGGAGCGGGCCGCCAGCGGCTGAATCAAATCGAACCGGCACATCAGCCGGCGGAACACAGGGAACATTTCGGCCGGATATCCGGGCTCATCACGCCCATCTTCGGTTTTCGTTCCCGGATCGCGCCAGACGGCGTCCATCGTCTGCCGGGTCACCAGGCCGGGGCCCAGCGGCGTACCCAGATCATCGCCCACCCGCGCCAGTGTCGCGCGCTCGAAAACATAACTGATGGCCTTGCCGAGCCAATCGGGCCGGAGAATGACATGCTCTTTGAGGGCCGGATCATCGCCGTACCAGACAATGCGGCCCAGCGCGTTCATTTGCCGCGCCAAGGCCACTGGATCCACGGGCTTGGACTTTTCAGGTTTCCCCACCTGGGCGCAGGTGTTGACCCACTTCGGCCACGTCACCACCGGTTCCCCGGTCTCCTGACACTTTTTGAGGGCGTCCTCCCAACGGGCCGGCACGGGTTGAGCGAAGGCGGCATCTTCGGCGATCTGTCGTTGGATCCAATCTCGGACGTCGCCAATGCCGTGCCGCGAACCCCGCTGGTCATCGCTTTCCACACTGACGAACTCATGGAGAATTCCGGCGCCATCCTTTCCAAATTCACGAAGCAACAAAGCCTTGTTGTCCGGTTCATGACGGTCGCGCGAACGATGATTCGTGGCCACGATCAGCACGCGGGCCCGCGCCCCATCCTTTTGACTCTGGTGAATCAGCCAC
>JAYTHD010000313.1:0-5095 GCA_043732975.1 Verrucomicrobiota bacterium | reverse complement strand
GAGCCGCTTCACCCCGCTGGTGCAGAACATTGATTACGCCGAAACCTTCGTGGAAATGGCCGGCGGAAAAGTGCCCGTGGGCCTGCACGGCCGATCGCTGGTGCCGATCCTGAAAGGGCAGACTCCCAAGGATTGGCGCGAGAAGGTTTACTATCATTACTACGATCCCGGACACGAAGTCGCGCCCCATTACGGAATGCGCACCGGACGCTACACCCTCGCTCATTTTTACCGGACCCAGGAATGGGAACTCTACGATTTGAAGAAGGATCCGCACCAGATGCAAAGCGTTTACCTGGATTCCCGATACGCCGACACCGTGAAGCAATTGACGAGCAAACTCACCGACCTGCGCTCCCAATTCGGGGACACGACGGACGGCCCGGGTGTCATCCCTTGAAGAGTCAACGCATGGGCATTTCACGACATTTCCGGGTTTCCCGGTGGATCACGCTTGGGAGCGGCCTGGTGGCCTGCTGGACGCGTGCCAACGCGCTACCCGCCGCCGACGCCGTCCGCTTCTCACGGGACATTTTGCCCCTGTTCTCCGACAATTGCTTCGCCTGCCACGGCCCGGATGAAAAAAGCCGAAAGGCCGGCCTCCGACTTGATACCCGGGAAGGTGCCTTTGGAAAGGGCAAGAGTGGCGCAACGACCCTCGTGGCGGGCGACAGCGCCCGAAGCGAATTGATACGTCGACTCACCGCCACGGATCCCGAGGAGGTCATGCCGCCGGCCAAAGCCAACCATCAACTCACGCCGGCGCAGATCGAGCGGGTTCGACGTTGGGTGAATGAAGGTGCTGTCTGGGGGCGCCACTGGGCCTTTGAGATGCCCGTCCGCCCGGCGATCCCCGGCCAGGGCGCGGGCCTCCGCAATCCGATCGATGCCTTCATTCAAACTCGGTTGGCCAAGGAAGGTCTCCAACCCTCCGTCGAAGCTCCCCGGCTCACCCTGCTCCGCCGGGTGACGCTGGACCTCACCGGGTTCCCGCCCACGCCCGCGGAAGCCGACGCGTTTCTTCGCGACAACGCGCCCGATGCCTATGAACGCGTGGTGGATCGCCTGCTCAATTCCCCACGCTACGGGGAGCGCCTCGCCTGGGACTGGCTCGAGGCCGCCCGCTATGCGGATTCCAACGGCTATCAAGGCGACGGCGAGCGGACGATGTGGCCGTGGCGCGACTGGGTGGTGGCGGCCTTCAATCAAAACCTGCCGTTCGACCGCTTCACCGTCTGGCAACTCGCGGGTGATCTCCTGCCCCAGGCCACCCTCGAACAGCGCCTGGCGACAGGTTTTCTGCGCAACCACATGATCAACGGCGAAGGCGGCCGCATCCCGGAGGAGAACCGCATCGATTACCTGTTCGATCAAACGGAAACCGTCGCCACGGTCTGGCTGGGTGCCACCTTCAATTGCACCCGCTGCCACGATCATAAATACGATCCCTTCACCCAGCGCGATTACTACGGCCTGCTCGCCTTTTTCAATCAGACCGTCGTCGATGGCAGTGGCGGCAATCCGCAATCGCCACCGAACCTCGCCGTACCGACCCCCGAACAAGCGCAACGCCTCACGAAGGAGGAAACCCGACTCGCGGATGTGGCACAGGAAACCGGGCGCTTTGAGTCGGAAAAATTTCCGCGCCCGGCCGGTCAGTTGTTCGAGGAAATCCCGGCCACTAAAGACCTGCCGAAGGAAGTCCTCGAAAGTCTCAAGATCGCTCCCCAGAATCGCGATGCGGGTCGTCTGGAAAAATTGATGGCCCACTGGAAGGAGTCGGACACGAACTACGTCCGCGTCCTCGAAGTCCAACGGCAAGTCCGCAACGAGCGGGACGGCATCGCGCGGGGCATCCCGCGGGTGATGGTCATGGAGGACCTGCCCAAACGGCGCGACACCTTTGTGCTCAACCGCGGCAATTACCTCAAGCCGGACGCACCGGTGGCGATGGCGATTCCCGCGAGTCTGGCGTCGTCCGGGGGATTCTCACCCACCAATCGGCTCGATCTGGCCGAATGGCTGGTTTCCAAGGAAGACCCGTTGACCGCCCGCGTGGTCGTGAATCGCTTCTGGCAGCTGTTCTTCGGCGTGGGCCTGGTGAAAACGCCGGAGGATTTCGGCCTGCAAGGCGAAAAACCAATCCATCCGGAGTTGCTTGATTGGTTGGCCACCGAATTTATCGCCACCGGCTGGGACGTGAAACGGCTGATGCGCCGGATCACCACCAGTGCGACCTACCGTCAATCCTCCCGGGTGACACCGGCGCTCCTGGAGCGGGATCCCGAAAACCGTCTGCTCGCCCGCGGGCCGCGCTTTCGGATGCCGTCCTGGATGATCCGCGACGCCGCCCTCGCCGCGGCGGGGTTGTTGACGGAACAGAGCGGCGGTCCGCCCGTGAAACCCTATCAACCGACCGGCGTCTGGGAGGACGCCACTTTCGGCAACAAACGCTACGAGCCGGATCACGGCGCGGCGCTGTATCGTCGCAGCCTCTATGTTTTCTGGCGGCGGATCGTGGGGCCGACCCTGTTTTTCGACGTCGCCAGCCGCCAGACCTGCACGGTCAAGACGCCGCGCACCAACGTCCCACTGCACGCGCTGTTGACGCTGAATGACGTCACCTACATCGAGGCCGCGCGGGCCCTGGCTCAACGCGTCCTCGGCAGCGATGCGCCGGACGCCGGCGCACGAATTTCCCAGGCCTGTCAGTGGGTCTTGGGCCGCCCCTGCAGCGACCAGGAACGGCTGGTTTTCCTGCGCGGTCTGGAAAGGCATCGACGCACTTTTGCGGAACATCCGGCTGATGCGGACCAACTGCTTCAAGTGGGCGAATCCGCGCGGGATGCCCGGCTCGATCCGGTGGAACTCGCGGCCTGGACGGTCCTGTGCAATACCCTTCTGAATCTGGACGAAGCCCTGACCAAGGAATGAGCCCACCATGAATCCCCTCCAAGAACATCAATTGCAGCTGACGCGCCGGGAATTCCTCGGAAGCTCCGGCACCGGGCTGGGCCTGGCCGCGCTGGCCGGCTTGCTGGGCAAGGATCGGGCTCTCGCAGCTGCTGCTCCCGGCGGCGGACTGCCCCGGCTGCCCGGCCTGCCGCACGCCGCACCCCGCGCCAAGCGGGTCATCTATCTTTTCCAAAACGGCGCGCCCACCCACGTCGATCTTTTCGACTACAAGCCCCGGCTTCAGGCGCTGCACGGTCAACCGGTCCCGGAGGATTACATCGCCGGCAAACGCTTCAGCACGATGACCGGCAAGGCGGAGGGCAAGCTGTTGCTAGCCCCGGTGGAACCCTTTCACCAACGCGGTGCGAGCGGCGCCTGGGTCAGCGATTTCCTGCCGCATACGGCCCGCATCGCCGATGAACTTTGTTTTGTCAAAAGCCTGCACACCGACGCGGTGAATCACGCCCCGGGCATCTCGTTGCTTCTCAGTGGGGCGCAGATTCCGGGTCGCCCGACATTGGGCGCGTGGCTCACCTACGGGCTCGGCTGCGACACCGAGAATCTGCCGGCCTTCGTGGTGATGACGTCCGTCAGCAAGGGCACGAGCTGCGGCCAGATCTTCTACGATTTCTACTGGGGCTCGGGCTTTCTTCCCTCGCGCTATCAGGGCGTCAAGTTCCGCGGCAGTGGCGAACCGGTCCTTTACCTCACCGATCCCGCCGGCATCCGACGCGAGACCCGGCGGGCGATGCTCGACGACCTCGCAGAGCTCAATGCGCTCAAGCTGCGGGAATACGGCGATCCCGAGATCGCGACGCGCATCGCCCAATACGAAATGGCGTTCAACATGCAGACGAGCGTGCCCGAACTCGCCGACATCTCCCACGAACCACCGTCCGTGCTCAACCTCTACGGACCCGGCGTGAAGGAACAAGGCACCTTTGCCTATAATTGCCTGATGGCCCGCCGGCTCATTGAACGGGGCGTGCGCTGCGTCCAGGTCATGCACGCCGGTTGGGACCAGCACAACAGTCTCACCACTGAACTCTACAATCAATGTCGCGACACCGACCAGCCGTCCGCCGGCCTGGTGACCGATCTCAAGCAACGCGGGTTGCTCGATGACACTCTCGTGGTCTGGGGCGGGGAATTTGGACGCACACCGTTCATCCAGGGAAAGCTCGACGACCGCAAACGCTGGGGCCGGGATCATCATCCGTATGCCTTCACCAGCTGGCTGGCGGGCGGCGGCGTCAAGGCGGGTCTGACCTACGGCGAGACCGATGACCTGGCGATGAACGTCCTGCGCGATCCGGTCCATGTGCACGATTTCCAGGCCACCCTGCTCCACCTGCTTGGCATTGATCACGAGCGCCTGACCTACCGATTTCAAGGCCGTGACTTCCGCCTCACGGATGTCCACGGCAAGGTCGTGCAACCGCTCCTCGCCTGAATCGGATGTCCCGTCTGGGGATCCCAGAAACGCAGTCAATGAACCGCAGATTCACGCGAATTCACGCAGATACGGAACCCCACTTTTCGAGTCTATCCGCGTCATCCGTGTGATCCGCGGTCAAAATTCTTTGGAAGTGTCGCTGGAGTGCTAACTGCGGTTTCCAGCCCCCCGTCGCCGTCACTCCCACTCGATCGTCCCGGGCGGCTTGCTGGTGAGATCGAGCACGATGCGGTTCACACCCTTCACCTCGTTGGTGATGCGGGTGCTGATCTTCTCAAGCAAATCGTAGGGCAGTCGCACCCAGTCCGCGGTCATGCCGTCCTGAGATTCCACCGCCCGGATGGCGATGGTGAAATCATAAGTCCGCTCGTCTCCCTGGACGCCGACGCTCCGCACCGGCAACAGCACGGCGAACGTCTGCCAGGTGCGATAATACCAATCGGCCGCCTTCATTTCCTCCACGACGATCCGATCGGACTCCCGCAGGATGCGCAGTTTGTCCTTCGTAATTTCGCCCAGGCAACGGACGGCCAGTCCCGGGCCGGGGAACGGTTGGCGCTGGACAATTTCCTTCGGCAGTCCCAGTTCTGCACCGAGCGCCCGCACTTCGTCCTTGAACAGATTTCGCAGAGGTTCGAGCAACTTGAACTTCATTCCCTTCGGCAGCCCGCCGACGTTGTGATG
>JAYTHD010000312.1:0-12886 GCA_043732975.1 Verrucomicrobiota bacterium | reverse complement strand
TCGAGAGTGCGAGTGATCACGTAGCAATTGCGCGTGTGCGTATAGAGGTCCCGCATGAACGCCTCGACGCGTGGGACCGGCGACCGGATGGCATAGCCGAGTCCGGTGGCGACGGCGGGCTTCACGTTTGCGGTCAGGACGTCGACCGGCCGACTGGTGGTGTAGTGCAGTTCATTGCGCGTTCGGAGCAGGAAATCATAGGCGGCCTCCAATTGCCGACGCTCCGTCGGGGCGATGAACTCCTTATTCTCCAGGTCGGTGAGGGTCCGGGTCCGGTGCTTGAAATAGGCCATCCAGAGGATGTTTTGGAAGTCGCGCAATCCCCCGCAACCACTCTTGAGGTTCGGTTCCTGCATGGCCGGAGAATCGCCGTGCTTGGCACGACGGCTGGATTGATCGGCGAGCCGTTGGGCGATGTATTGATCCTCAAATCCGCCCACGCACTCGCGGTCGTAGCGTTCGCGCAAGTCGTCGAAGAGGGTCGGGTCGCCATCCAGGAACCGGACATCGAGCAACGCTGTTTTTGCCTGCATGTCGCCGTTGGCCACTTGAATGCATTCGGCGGGTGTCCGGAAGGCGTGGCCGACCTTTAATCCCAGATCCCACAGCGGGTACAACAAGGCACTGGTCCGGTCGGCCAGCAGTTTCTCGGACGGACTTCCGGTGGCCACGCCCTCCTGGAGGAACAGGAGATCCACGTCGGATTGCGGGCATTGTTCCGATCGTCCGTAGCCGCCAAAGGCGACCAGGGCGATGCGTGGGGTGATCCCCTGTGAAGGCAAGGTTTGCTGTACGGCCGCCCAGAGGTGGCGCAATAATTCATCGATGACCGCCGAGCGGGCGTGACAGATGAGCAATCCCCCGGCACCGCCGCGGTGGAGGATCTTGAGCCGGTGGGATTCCAGCTTGAGAAAGCGTTGGTAGCGGGGGAGCTCCTCACTGGGTTTGCTGAGCGGGGGCAGGACCAGCTGGCGTCGCGCACTTTCTGCAATTTTTGCGATCAAGGGGTTCATGCTTTTTCGGCCGGAAGCGGTGAGGGCAGCGTCGGGTTTCGCCGGGCGGTGGCGGAGTCGGTGGCGGTGGCGGGAGACAAGGTGGGGCTCCGGCCGAACTCAGGGAGTCGGTTTGGGTTTGAGCCGTTCGAGCTCGGCGAGCAGGCGGTCCACCTCGGACTTGAGGCCGCCTTCGCGGGCGACGCTCAATTCTTTTTGGCGAAACGAGCTGAGTTCGCGGAAATCCGGCCGCAGCTTCTCCAGCTCGACGAGACGTGCCAAGGCCGCCGCGTGGTGGCCCAGGATCGACTCCCATTCCGACAGGTTCTGCAGCAGTCGATGTTTGTGGGCCGGGGAGGCGGCCAGTTTCAAGGCGCGATCACCCCACTCGACCGCCTCGTGCAAATCGATGTTGTCGGCGTGGAGTTGGGCGATTTTCTCGGCAATGATGGCGCTGTTGGTGCGCTGCGGGATCGTGAGCAAATCGCGCAGGAGCGGGGGGCGCGGACGGCCTGAATCCAGATAGAGATTGATCTTCCGCAAGATCACCCAAGCCTCCCGTGGATCCCCGCGGGATTTGTAGTCCGCCTCCAATCCGTTGAGGGTTTCCAGCGGGTTGCCGCCCCGGCCCAGGGGCCGATAGAGCGGGTCGCCAATGAAAACGTTTTGCCAGGAGAGATGACTCTGACAGGCGATGCTGGCCTCGCCAAAGGTGAAGCCCCGGATCAACATCCGCTCAATCAGGCGATGGGGCTGCGGGGTGAGGTCAAGGTACGGTTCGGCGACGCTCCCCATGGTGACCGTTGCCCCGAGGTTCAGCAGGGGGCCGACCCAGTTCTGGGTGGTGGAGCGCAGGGCGACTGCGCTGTAACTGTGCAGATGGTAGGCGATCGCGCCGGGCATGAATTCCACCGTCCCGGCGGCGAACGGTCCGGATGCGGCGCCATCATACCAGCCGGCATAGACCGCCACGTGGCACATCGGGAAGGTCGCGGGGATGGTGTCGGGCAGATGATCCACATAGGTGGGGTAGCCGATGGTCCGGGTAACCAGCGCGGCATTGGTTATCCAGCGATCACCGGTGACGTAGGCTCCCTCCTTGAGGCCGCGTTCATCAAAATAAGCTTCCCCGAGCAGGCCATTGGTTTCCGCGTTCAGGGCCTTGTCGACCAATCCCATGGCAATCTCCTTGGTGGGACCATCCAGGCGCGTGACCATGAACAAGCCGTTGGTCGGATGAATTGCCGTGTTGGTTATCTCGCTCGCAAAATTCGGAATGCAGCTGGTGTAAAAGACAAATCCCTTGGCCCCCAGGATGGTCAGATCGCTGTCCACGGAAGCTTCATTCCGCCGGGCGAGTTCCGGGAACTTTTCCGCGCCGGCCTCCTTGAGGGTGGGATCTTCCGGAATCCGGTAGGGGAATCCCCAGGAAAGCAGGAGATAGCGGACCTTCGATTCGACGCATTTGTAGGTGGGGCGTCCGGCGGGGAAATTGGAGTCGGTGGTGCTGCCGATCTCGTAGCGACAGAGCCTGCGGTTTTGCATCTCTTCGATCAACGGCAGCTCCACCAGCCGGGAGAAATCAGACCGGGAAATGTTGTCGCCGACGTTGACGTTCAGGCCGATCAGCTGGTTTTCCGGGACGCCGCGCCGCGTCGCGTAATACTCGGCCACGGACTTGGATTCCGGAGAATTGCGGGCGTAAACGACCACCACCTCGTCGCCGGCCGCGTGCACGCGGGAAGACACGATCCCCATCCAAAGCGAGGCGATCGTCCACCAGAATTGCCAGCGACCAAGTGTCATTGTTGGGGCAAAGCTAAAGGGGGTCGACGCGGTGGGCGAGTGGGTTTTGGGGACGAAGTGTCTTTCCGGGAGGTGATACTGTTGCCGGGCAATCAAATCCATCAGACGGCGGTGCCGGTGAGGGTGAGCACCACGAAAACGGCATTGAATCCTGCGTGAGTCAGGATGCACGCCCGCAGGTTGCCCGTGCGCTCATACAGCCAGCATTGATAGGCGCCGAAAAGGGTCAGTGGCAGGAGCGACGGCAAATGTCCGTGCACCAGTCCGAAGACCAGTGACGTGCCCCAGAGGCCCGCCCGGCGGTAGCCGGCGTCCCGGCAGGTTTGGTAAAGAATTCCGCGAAAAAGCGGCTCTTCCACCAACGGTGCGAGGCCGACGGCGGTGCAGGCGATGCTCGCCCGGAGCCCCCATGTCCCGTTCTGCAACGCCTGAACGGCACTCTGTAATCCGGCGGGCCAGCCCAGATACTGCATCAGCCATTGCATCCCCCAATTGACGGTGAGCAGACTGGTCACACAGCCCGTCACTCCACCCACCACCCAAATCCAGAGCGCGGGCCGGGTGCGCACGTCGAAGCCAAAGCCGTGGACCCAGTTTTCGCCGTGTCGGCGCAAGAAACGGTGGACCAACAACAGGAGCGGCAGTTGAAAAACCACCACGGTGAGCCACAGGGTGCCCACGCCGGAAATGGGCGAGTCGGGCTTGTGCGCGAGCAGGGACATCAGGCCGACGGCGGTCAGGAGACCGATCGCCGCGGCGGGAATCAACACCTCTTCGAGGCGCCATGATTTGCGGGCCAACACTGTCTTCAACATAGGGGCGAAGCGACCGACCCAAAGCGCATTCCAGGAGGAGCCGCGGGTCTGTGACCCGCAGCAGCTTTCCGGGTAACGCGACGCTGCTGGGCAATGTGGCGATTGAGAGAACGTCGGGGGCCGAGGCGACTCGCAGAGTCGCAGTCGTGCGCCGGCGGTTGCGGAGCGCGCCTCAGCGGATTTCGAAAGGCAATTTGACCACTGTCCGGATCAGTTTGGGGAGTCCGTCATCGGTGAGATCCACGTCGAAGGGCTTGTCGACATTGTTGCCGGCAAGATCCTCGATGGCGGTCGGCACCACCAGTTGGCAGGCGCCGCGGAGCCAGGGGCTGTCAGGGGTCAAACTCCACCGCCGATCCTCCGGGCCGAGCGCCACCGTTCCGTCCACCGGATGGCCCCGGGCATCGAGCACCCGAAGGACACGGCGCAGGATCGCTGAATCGAGCGGTTCATTGAATTGAACCACCAAAGGATGGCGCGTGTTCCGCCGCGGCGCGCTTATTTTCCAAGTGGCGGGATCGGGAGAGACGCGATCCGGCGGTCCGATGCGAAAGGGCTTTTTGAAATCCGATCGCAGGGGATTTCCGGCAGCGTCCTGCCAATGGCGGTCAATCACCAGCGTGTAGTGTCGCCCGGCGATCAGCGAAGGACCCACCTCCTCCAGCGGCCGCACCCCGCGTTTGATCCGGCCGGGATCGAGAAACAGCGTCAATCGTTTCATCTCCGGATCCCAAAGTTCCTCCTCAATCTCCAGAAAGGGAAGCTCGACAGATTTACCCAGGCCGTCTTGAAGCCGGATATAATCATAGATATGTCCCCGGCGCATCGGTGCGGAAAAATGGATATAGAACTTTAACAAATTTTCCGGAAGCACCGTGGCACTGGGGTGAATCTCCGACACCACGGTGGTGGGCGTTCTCGCCGGGGGCTTGACCTGAAAGGTGTCGCTGAGTTGGGGTTGGCCGTCCGCCGGTGCGTCCGGCAAGACACCAGGACGAAAGGAGGCCCGGTAACGCAGGCCGGATTCCAGGGGAAAGGGCGGTGTGAAACGCAGCGTCGTACCGACCACCCGGTAATCGCCGGTCATGGGGGGCATCTCCTCCCCGGGGGTTGACGGGACCGACGCCACCCCGACGGGAAACAGTCGTTGCCATTGAGGCAGCGACCAATGGCCTTGAGCGAGGTTTTGCAGGGTGGCCGGCGGCAGGTGCAAAACCTCGACGTATGGGGTTTGCTGATCGCCTCCCGCCGCGTGCCAGCGGAGTGCCGGTTTTGGTGGGATCGCCTTGGCGGATTGGGTCGTCGTCAACCAAGCCGCGGCGCTCGCGCAAAGAGCTCGCGTGCAGACCTCCGGCAGTCCCCTCACGGGAGCGGCCGGGATTCCAGGGTGATGGATCCCGCCTCCGAATGCCGGACGACGAGGGCCGTCTGGTCATCGTACCGCTCGAGTTGATCAATGCCCGTCCAACCGGCCACGGTTTCATAAACCAACCCCTTGGTGTTGCCGTCCGGCACCGGTTCCGCAATCGAGTCGACGGTTTCAATATTGGCGGTTTTGACTTTCATGACTCCCCGGCTGCTGTTGGCCAGAAGCAGGAAGGTCTGGCCGTCCTTCTGGTAGACGATCATGTCGATCGGGCGATTGCGATTGCCCAGTTCGGCGATGGTTTTGCCCTTGATCTTGGCGCCTGGCCGCAGCTCGGAAATCGGGAATTGGACCAGGGGCGTGCAGGTATAGGCGGCGACCAGTTGCGGACGATTACCCACCGTGAAGGGAACAAAGGTGCGGATGGGAGAACGGGTTTCGAACCGGCCGTGGGCGCCGTGGTAGATTTCCACACTGGTCCCATTGGCCACGCTCTTGAAGGGAAAGGGGATGGCGCGCAGGGTGGAGGCGAATTCCTCGTTGGAAAGTCCGGCCACGATCACCCGGTCCTCAAGAAAGGCGATGTCGGTGATGGCTTCCAACCGGGGATTGTTCTGGCGCTTGGGATCACCCACCACGCCATCGATCGGGGCGTCCGGTAACTCGGCCCGCGAGAATTTCAAGGTGTCGAGATTCACCAGTTCCAGTTGGCCGTCGGCATTCACCCGGATCAGCGTCGGCACGGCCGACGGTCCGCGACCGCGTGACACGGCGAGATAGGCTTGATGGGAAATGGGATTCACCGCGAGGTCGTCAATGAGGATCTCCTCGGCTCGCGTGCCCAGCAGCGCGGCGATCTTCTGGCCCAAATCCTCCAGCTTGAGCGGCCGACCTTTCGCGGTTGGGTGGGTATCGCCCGTGTCCAGGGCGACCACGGCGGCTCCTTTGGAATCGGCGGCGAAGAGAATGCCCTCCGGACCGAAGGCCAGCTGGCTAATGGATTTCAGTCCGGGCTTGCCGCTTTGAAATCCGGCAGTCGACGTGGCGGCGGTTGCGGCGAGCGTCAAGGTGAGCAGGCAGCCCAGTGCTGTGACCTGTCGCCGAGGGGATGGAGTCATTTTTATGGAAGGTGCGTGGTGACGATGTGCTTGCGGCCTGTATTGGGACAAATCGGGCCGGATGACAAGCAGAATCGGCAGGCGCGCCGTGGTCAGGATTGGGTATCGTCGTGACATACCGCCTGGCTTTTCACGCGGTCAACGGTTTGAACTCCGGTTCGGCGGGCGTCAGATTGAACTCATGAAAACCTTGGCGGCGGTGTTATCGGAGCGCGGATTGCCAACCCCTTATGCACGGAGCCATCCGTTGGTGATTGAGGAATTGGAATTGGCCCCGCCCGGACCCGGCGAGGTGCTGGTCGAGATGGCGGCCGCGGGACTGTGCCATTCCGACCTCTCGGTCATCAACGGCACGCGTCTCTGGCCGTTGCCACTCATCGTCGGCCACGAGGCGTGCGGTTTTGTGCGGGAATTGGGCAGCGGCGTTTCCGATTTGCGGGCGGGCGATGCCGTGGTGTTCTCGTTTTTGCCGACGTGCGGCCACTGTCCCATGTGTGCGGCCGGCCGCCCGGCCCTCTGTGAGCCCGGGGTGCGGGCCAACCGGGCCGGACGCTTGCTGAGTGGGGCGACGCGTTTCACCCGGGCGGATGGCACCGCGGTGAATCATCACAGCGGCGTGGCGGGCTATTCACAATTTACCGTCGCCGCCCGGGAATCGCTGGTGAAAATTGGTCAGGACATACCGATGGAGACGGCCGTCCTCTTTGGTTGTGCCGTGGTGACGGGGGTGGGCGCGGTGGTCAATACGGCACGGGTCGCTCCGGGAACTTCCGTGGCGGTTTTTGGGATGGGTGGCGTCGGCTTGAGTGCCATCATGGGTGCCAATGCCGTCGGGGCCTACCCGATCATCGCCGTGGACACCGTGGCGTCCAAACTCCCGCTGGCCCGCGATTGTGGGGCCACCCATGTCGTCGATGCGGGAGCCGGCGATGCCGCCGCCCAAATACGCGAATTGACGGGCGGTGGCGTGGCAACGGCCTTTGAAGTGGTGGGTCAGGCGGAGGTGATTGCCGAGGCGTTTGCAGCGACGCGTCGGGGCGGCCGGACGGTGGCCATCGGATTGCCGCATCCCGAGGCCAAGCTGGTCCTGCCCGCGCTGGCGTTCGCCGCCGAGGAACGGATCCTGCAGGGCAGTTACATGGGCTCCTGTGTGCCGTCGCGCGACATTCCCCGATTTCTCGACATGTACCGGGCCGGGCTCCTGCCGGTGGATCGCCTGCGCTCCGACGTCATTGCCTTGTCGGATGTCAACGCCGGGTTTGACCGCCTGGCCCGCTGTGAGGTCGTGCGCCAGGTCATCCGATTCGGAGAGCCTGCTTGAATTTTCAAACAGGCTCTGACCGCCGGTCGACGCTTTTGCCGGCCTCGGAATCCGTGATAAACTGGCGAGCGGTCGCATTGGCGTGGTCGAGGACAAAGGTCGAGCCAATCTGATGGGATCCGCTATCGGAAAAATTATGCCACTGACAGACAAGCAGAATGAGGCGGATCGACGCGGGCTCTGGATCGACAAGGTCGGCGTGCGCGGTTTGCGCATTCCACTTCAGGTCCGCGATAAAACGCAGTCGCTGCAGAGCACGGTCGCGACGGTGGGGATGTTCGTGGATCTGCCCAAGGAATTCAAAGGCACCCACATGAGTCGTTTCGTCGAGGTGCTTAATTCCCACGGGAGCGTGGTCCATGTGGAGAATCTTCCCGACATGCTCCGGTCGATGCAGGAGCGCTTGCAATCGCAAAACGCGCACCTCGAAATGGAGTTCCCCTATTTTCTGGTGAAAAAAGCCCCGGTAACCGGCAAGGAAGGGGTGATGGATTACAACGTCCGTTTCGACGCCTCGATGGAAGGTTCCCGGTTTGAGATTCTGCTGACCGTGCAGACGACGTTAACGACGCTGTGTCCCTGTTCCAAGGCCATCAGCAAATTTGGCGCGCACAATCAGCGGGGCGTGGCCACCGTGCAGATTCGTTCCGAGGAAATTGTCTGGATCGAGGACGTGATCGCGCTTTGTGAGGCGAGTGGAAGTTCCGAAATGTATTCCCTGCTCAAACGCGAGGACGAGAAGGCGGTGACCGAGCGCGCCTACGAGAACCCGGTATTTGTGGAGGATTTGGTGCGCAACATCGCCCTCCGACTCAACGCGCATCCGGACATCACCTGGTACAAGGTGGAAGCCGAAAACCAGGAGAGCATCCACAATCACAACGCCTACGCGTGCATTGAAAAACGCTGCCCCACGGCAGTTCCGACAGCGCCGTAGGCGGGTTAGCGGGCCGTCGGGGATTGCCAGACGCGACCCTTGGGGAAGCTGTAGTCGACCAGGCTCGCCGGCGTCATCTCGGTCGAGTAGCCCGGTTTCTCCGGGGCCAGGTAACGTCCGCGGCGAATGCGGCAGGGATCGGTGAAGTGTTCGTGGAGGTGATCCACAAATTCACAGACCCGTCCGTCCCAACTGCCGCTTACCGCCACGTAGTCGACCATCGCGAGGTGCTGGACAAATTCGCACAGGCCAACGCCCCCGGCGTGCGGACAGACGGGCACGCCAAATTTCGCGGCGAGCAGCAGGACGGCGAGATTCTCATTCACACCCCCAAGGCGGCATGCGTCGATCTGGCAGAAGGAAATCGCCCGGGCCTGCAGCAGTTGCTTGAAGAGGATGCGGTTCATGCCGTGCTCACCCGTTGCGACGCCGATCCCCAGCGGCTCCATTGCCCGGGCGATCGCGGCGTGCCCCAGGATGTCATCCGGCGAGGTCGGTTCTTCAATCCACCAAGGTTTGAAGACCGCGAGTTCCTTCATCCAGCGGATGGCTTGCGGAACGTCCCAAACCTGATTGGCATCCACCATGAGGTGCCGATCCCAGCCGAGTTCCTCACGGATGATGCCCAATCGGCGGATGTCGTCCTGCAGGTCGCGACCCACCTTGACCTTCAGATGCGTCCAACCCTCGGCCACGGCTTCCCGACAGAGCCGGCGGATCTTGTCATCGGGATAGCCGAGCCACCCGGCGCTGGTGGTGTAGGCGGGATGTCCCTCCGCCCGGAGTCGCGCGATACGTTCCGGCTTGGAGGCCGCCTGACGCTGCAGGAGCAGCAAGGCTTCGTCCGGGGTGAGGGCGTCGGTCAGGTAGCGGAAATCGACGCAGGCGAGGAATTCCTCCGGGGAGAACTCCGACACCAGCAGCCACAGCGGTTTGCCGGCCTGCCGGGCGTAGAGGTCCCACAAGGCATTCACGATGGCCGCGAGGGCGAGGTGGATGACCCCTTTGTCCGGGCCCAGCCAGCGGAGTTGGGAATCGCTGTTCAGACTCCGCCAGAATTTGCCGGGCGCGGCGATGAACTCCTCCAGCGTTCGTCCGATGATGAGGTGTTCATGCGCCCGGATGGCGGCGCAAACAACTTCATTGCCGCGACCGATGGTGAACGTGGAGCCGTGACCGCGTAATCCGTTGGCCAGGTGAAGGGTGACGTAGGCGGAGGAATAGTCGGGGTCCGGATTCATGGCGTCGGACCCATCGAGGGCGCGCGACGTCGGAAAACGAACATCACGAATTTCGAGCTGAACAATTCGAGTGGACATGATAGCCCTATTCGTGGTTGAATGGAATCCAGACGCCAAAGCCTACTTCTTGAAGCGGGTGTCGGAGGTCTTCAGATCGACCGGCTTGATCCAAATATTCCGATAGCGCACGTCGTGGCCTTCGCATTGGAGCTTGAGGCCGCCGGGGCTGTCGGTGATGCCCTTGCCACCATCATTGCCGCCGTCAATTCCGGAATTGGCCCCGCCCCAGACCTGGTTGATCGTAACATTGGTGTGGACTTCCTGGCCGTTGAAATACATCGAAACGACCGGCTTTTCGGTCATCACTCCATTCTTGAAGCGGGCGGCGCGGAAGTTGAGGTCGTACGCATTCCAAGTGCCCACGCCCTTGTAAGCGTGGTAAGGCGATTCGCTTTCGTTGATGACGGCACCCATGCCGTGCTTGGTCTTGTCGCCGTCCAGAACCTGAATCTCGTAACGGTTCTGCAGATAGACCCCGCTGTTGCCACCGGGCTTGGCGATGTAGAACTCCACGTGTGCCCGGAAATCGCGATACTCCTTCTTTGTGACGACATCGGCGGTACCGAATTTTCCACCGGCGGCCACCGGATCATCGGTCATCAAAACGGTTCCTTTGTCGATCGGGTCCGGAACGATTTTCCATTTGACCGGCAAGGAAGATTTGAAACCCGGTCCCTGCCAGTAGGTCCACTTTTCGTCCAGCATCTTGCGGGAGCCATCGAAGAGAACTTCCGCGCCCTTCAAAGGCTTGGCGCCGACACCCACGGCGGCGTGGAGAGATGCGGGCAGGAACGACAGCGCCAGACTGGTGGCGACGATCAGGCAGGAAAATGAAGTGTGCACAGCGGCAAACTGGCACGTCTTCCGTCGCTGGCCAGACTCGACGCGAGGCAAAGTAAGAGGCAATGGGGTCAAACATTGATTGTTGACATTGTGATCTCCGGCGACGGGTGGATGCCGCCAATTCCGTGCCTTCCTCCACCCTGGACCGACACGGCATACCTCAACCCTCGCCGATGGATCACCTCCCCGCCATTGCCCCCGTCCATCACCGGGGACCAGCCATCACGCACCTGAATTCTCAAACGTCGGGCTGTGGACGCCATTGCCTGAGGCCGCTGGAGCAATCGTTCTCGAACTGATTGCACAGCAAGTGAAGGCCACTCACATCCACGATGCCCCGCGCAGTTTCCGATGAAACACAGTCTTGACTTCCGCCGTGCCGATGAGCAGACCTCCGATGTTGCCGTTGCTCCGGGCAAATGCGGTGATGCCCGGACTGTCAGGCGATGTTGGGTCTTGCGTCGTTACCGCAGGCGGATTGTTCCGGCTTCAGTAGAAACTGGTCCAGTTCCCATAATGGCGCCAGACGATCCGCGCCCGGCGCGCCAGATCGGCATGACCGTCGGCATAGCCACGGCTGATCGATTCCGCCGCTCCACCTTGGATCTGAAATCCAGAGTCCGACGATTGCGTCGGATGCCCACCCCAGGCGATCGCCAGATTCGTCGTGAACCCATCGTGATACAAAGTGTCGGTGATGATCGGGCTGGTGGAGGCGCCAGGATCTTCGAGCTTGGCCGGCCAGCCATCGGTCATCGAGTCACTGTTCACCCGGGCAGTCGCCGGCATGACCTTGTATCCGGCAACTCCGGAGCGCGGAACCCACCAACTGTGTTGCATGATGGCAAAACCGAAGGCCCAACGCTGTTCATAGTAGTAACGGAGTTCGTCGTTGCTGGTGATGGAACGATTTCGCGCCTTCTTCAACCAGGCCTGTGCCTCGGCAAATTCCTTGGGTCGGGCCGGGCAGAAGAACATCGGGACCGTGAGGCCATATTTCTGCAAGGCCGGGATCATCTCGTGCGCGACGTCCCACGGATTGTTGCCGACGTCACCCAGCATGGGCAATCGTCCGGATCGATCATCGCTGGCGTAGAGATTGGCGGCGATGGCCCATTGGCGGAAATTTGACAGGCAATTCACTTCAAGGGCCTTGCGCTTGGCCTTGCCCAGCGCCGGCAACAGCATCCCGGCGAGGATGGCAATAATGGCAATCACGACGAGCAGTTCGATCAACGTGAACGCGAGGCGGCGTGTCATGGGGTGAAATGGATGCGGTTTCATGCCGGTGTGTGGGTGAACTATCCGCCGCTCGGAGGCATCGGCAAGTGCCAAACCAGAGTCAACGCCTCGGCGGCCATTCCGATGGCGGAGGAAACTGCTTCCGCCGGGCAAGGTTGCCGCTCATCCCCCTCCAATCCGGCGCGGGTTACTCGGATGCGTGCGTCGAGATTTCAGTCACGTCGGATCGCCGGCGGATGCAACGGCTGGCGGAAACCGGCTTCGCGACGTTCCGCGGAGATGGGGTAGTTCGCCGAGGTGCGCGGGCCGGCGTGGTTGGCGGTGGCGTCAATGGGATAAAGAGGGCGCGAGGGGTCATGGCACGTGGTTCAACGTCGAGTCAAAGCAGTGCAGAAATATCGTGTGAAGCATTATAAATTCAACAGCCTGAGCGGGCATGCATTGCGCAGACCGGGCGTTATTAAGAAGTCGTCTCCAAATACTGGAATACCCCAGCAAACCCCGCAGCCTTGGCCGTGGCGCCGTTGTTCGCCCAAATCTGTGGGCTCAGAAATGTCGTGTTTGAAGGCAGGTCGACACGGGCACCACCTGCAATGCAACGGCCACCTCCCAAGGCCCCGCTGGAGTATCGAATTGTGGATGAATCCGGCTGCCAATAAAGCCGCACCTCAAACATGGTGACGGACAAATCCCTTGGCGGGAAAGCTCAGGGGTAACTGCCGACGCTGGCGACGACAGTCGTGCCGTGCGGGCCGGTGACATCGCCTGCGAACGTTTCAGTGAAGCTGCCGGCGTCGCCCGCGCGCACTTCCAGTGACGTGACCCGTGAGCGGACACCTGAAGGTGTCCGTTGCTTTTGGACGCTCCGCGGAAAGGGAGATTTGCCACCCGCGGGCGCGCGCCAGCCCGCCTAATTGTTGACCTTAATGCTTCCGGTCATTGCCGTTAGTATAGGGCTGCGCTCGGTTTCCGCCGTCAGGGTGTAGTCTCCTCCAGAATTTGCGTTAACAGTGTACTCTTTTCCTGCAACATAGGTAATTGGATTGGTCGGTGGGCTGAAAGGGCTTCGCGCAGCCCCGGATTTCTGGACAGTTACGTTAAACGCCGTCCGGCCAGGCCCGAGAACAAACTGGATCTTGTCCGAT
>JAYTHD010000311.1:0-3753 GCA_043732975.1 Verrucomicrobiota bacterium | reverse complement strand
GTGGTCCTGCGATCCTGTGATTCGACCCGGGATCCGGCGGCCGAAGATTGCTTTCCCTCCGCCGCTCCGGACGCTGCGGGGTTGGCCCGAATCAGCGGGCAGGCGATGTCAGATTCCCAATTGGAGATTGTGACGGTATTGAATCGCGGCGGCGGCCTCGAGGCGTCGGATCCGCTCGTGGGGCGCCCCAAGATAGCGGCGGTGTTTTACAAGGGTTACGCCTGGGTAATCAACTGACGAAGTACGTAGGGCAAAATGCCGCCGTGCTGGTAGTAATCGATTTCGATCGGCGTATCGATCCGGCAGAGGACCGGGACGTCCTGTTTCGAACCGTCCTTCCGGGTGATGCGCAAGACCAAGTCCTGTTGCGGCTTCACTTCCGGACTGAGTCCGAGCACGTCGTAGGTTTCGGTGCCGTCGAGTTTGAGGGTCTGGGCTGTAGCACCGTCTTTGAACTGGAGCGGCAGGACGCCCATGCCGACCAGATTGGAGCGGTGGATCCGTTCAAAGGTCTGCGCGACGACCACTTTCACGCCCAGCAAATTGGTGCCCTTGGCCGCCCAGTCGCGACTCGAGCCCGTGCCGTATTCCTGTCCGGCGATGACGATCAGCGGTGTCCCGGCCTTCTGATGGGCGATCGACGCATCGTAGATCGAGGTCTTGGCACCGTCGGGACCGATGGTGTTGCCACCTTCCTCGCCGCCGAGCATCAGGTTCTTGATGCGGACATTGGCGAACGTGCCGCGAGTCATCACCTGATCATTGCCGCGTCGGCTGCCGTAACTGTTGAAATCGGCGAACTCGACTCCGTGTTCCAAAAGGTAACGACCCGCCGGGGAGCTCTTTTTTATGGCGCCGGCCGGCGAAATGTGATCCGTCGTTACGGAGTCCCCAAAAATGCCCAGCGCGCGTGCCCCGCGGATCTCACCAATCGTTCCCGGTTGCATGCCAAACTGGGCAAAGAAGGGCGGCTCCTGAATGTAAGTGCTCTGGCGATTCCATTCGTAGACGTGGCCCACTCTGGCCGGAATTTCGTTCCACTTCGGGTTTTGGGCGGCAAAGTCCGTGTAGAGCTTTTGGAAAATCTCGGGCTTCATTGCTGACTGCATCGCCTGCTGAACCTCGCCCTGGGTGGGCCAGATGTCCTTGAGATAGACCGGGCCGTTGGTGCCTTGTCCGATCGCTTCTGTGGTGAGATCCTTGTCGACCCGCCCGGCCAGTGCGAAAGCGACCACCAGCGGTGGCGACATGAGGAAATTCGCCTTGATGTTCTGATGCACTCGGGCTTCAAAATTGCGATTTCCCGAGAGCACGCTGGCGGCGACCAGATCCTGTTTGATCACCGCCTCCTCGATCGGTCCATCCAAGGGTCCGGAATTGCCTATGCAGGTGGTGCAGCCGTATCCGACCGTCTGGAATCCCAATTGATCCAAGTACGGTTGCAGGCCGGTTTTCGTCAGGTAATCAGTGACCACGCGACTGCCGGGGGCCAGGGAAGATTTCACCACCGGGTTGGGCTTGAGCCCACGTTCCACGGCCTTCTTGGCCAGTAATCCGGCCGCCAGCATGACGCTGGGATTGGAGGTGTTGGTGCAACTGGTGATCGCCGCGATCAGCACCGAGCCGTGGCCGATTTTGGATCCCCGGATGTCGGCCGTTACCGTGCTGAAATCGGCGGCATTCTTGCCAAAGCCGTTTTCCGTGACGGGCTTGCTGAAGGCACCCACAAAATTTTCCTTCAACTTGTTCAGCTCGATGCGGTCTTGCGGGCGTTTGGGTCCCGCCACGCTGGGGACGACGGTTGTCAGATCGAGCTCGACGGTTTGCGAATAGTCGATTTGTCCTTTTTGCGGTATTCCCCAAAGGCCTTGGGCGCGGTAGTAATTCTCGTAGAGCGCGCAGTGTTCAGCACTGCGGCCGGTGCCGCGGAAGTAGTTGACGCACTCGGCATCGATGGGAAAGAAGCCCATCGTGGCGCCATATTCCGGAGCCATGTTGGCGATGGTGGCGCGATCCACGAGCGGGAGGGCCGCGGCGCCGGGACCGAAGAACTCCACAAATTTACCGACCACCTTTGCCTTGCGGAGGAGTTGGGTCACGGTCAACGCCACATCGGTGGCGGTGACGCCTTCCCGAATGGCGCCAGTTAGGTGGACTCCGACCACGTCGGGAGTGAGAAAATAGACCGGCTGCCCCAGCATCCCTGCTTCGGCCTCAATGCCGCCAACGCCCCAGCCGACAATCCCCAGACCATTGATCATGGTGGTATGGGAATCGGTACCAACGAGGGTGTCCGGATAATAAACGGGACCGGAGGGAGTTTTCTGCGAAAGGACGCCCTTGGCCAGATATTCGAGATTGACCTGATGGACGATGCCAATCCCCGGCGGCACCACTTTGAAGGTGTCGAAAGCCTGCATGCCCCATTTGAGGAATTCATAACGCTCCCGATTTCGGCTGAATTCCAGGTCGAGATTCTTTTTTAGAGCGTCGGCGGAACCAGCGAAATCGACCTGAACCGAGTGATCCACCACGAGATCCACCGGCACGAGGGGTTCGATCATCCTGGGATTTTTACCCAGTTTGGCGACCGCAGTCCGCATGGCCGCCAGATCCACCAACAGGGGCACTCCAGTGAAGTCCTGAAGGACGATCCGTGCGACGACGAAAGGAATTTCGGCGGTGCGCGCTGTGTTGGGTTTCCAGTTGGCGAGTTCCCGCACGCCGGCCTCCGTGACTTTTTTGCCGTCGCAATTCCGCAGGACGGACTCGAGGACCAGACGGATGGAGACCGGCAGTCGGGAGATGGGGCCGATGCCCGCCTGTTCCAAGGCGGGCAGACTGTAGAAGTGTCCCCGGTGCCCGAAACCCAGATCAAAGGACTGCAAGGTACCAAAAAGCGAATGCGGCGTGCTCATGTCGATCAACTATGCGTGGATAACGGCAAAATATGAAGCCCGACACTGCGGTTTGGACCTATCATCGTCAAGTTGTCGGCGGGGTACATCCGGATAATTCCGAAGTCGACTCGCGCTAGCGTCGCGCACGTCACCGCCTAGTGTCGGCGCTCATGAACCTCGAAGATTCGATAGGCGATATTCTGCGTAAAAGCCGGGTTTCGACGCAGACCTCCGAAGAGGCCGCCGCCGCCGCTGGCGGTGTCGCGCTGGCGGCTTACCAGGAACTGGAGCGCAGCGGGAAGGCCCCGGCGGGACTGAACTGGGAATTCTTGGGGCAAAAATTGACTTTGGGCGGGCTCCGTCTGAAAGCGCAGCTTGAGGGCTGGCGTCCGGCAATGCCGAACCTCGGCGACTGGCGCGAGTTCCGCATGATTACCACCGCAGGTGATGACATGACGGTCAACGCCTATCTTGTGTGGGATGAGGTCACCCGGGAAGCGGCTTTGTTCGATACGGGCTTTGACGCCACCCCCATTTTTCAGCTGGTCGATGACAATCAGATCGCGTTGAAACATTTGTTCATCACCCACAGTCATCCCGACCATATCGCGGCACTCGAGCCGATCCGCGCGCGTTTTCCCAAGCTTCGCCTGCACTCCAACATCAAGGGCGCCCCGGTGGACCAGCGGAATCGCCCCAATGACTTCATCATGCTGGGCAGCCTGCGCGTCACGCACCGCGAGACGACCGGTCACGCCGAAGACGGGGTGACTTACGTTGTCGGCAACTGGCCGGAGGATGCACCCCACGTGGCCATTGTCGGGGATGCCATCTTTGCGGGTTCGATGGGTGG
>JAYTHD010000310.1:0-10548 GCA_043732975.1 Verrucomicrobiota bacterium | reverse complement strand
GATGGATTCACGCCGGAGTGCTACGAGATCGGCGTCGGCTCGATCGGCGCCAAGGTGCCGTCGGAGTTGCTCCAGATCCCCGGCACCGGCATTCAGGGCAAGGCGGAGATCAAGCTCAACGGCTCGGCCAAATTGTGCAGCTGCTGCGAAGACGGTGCCGAAGGCTGGAAGCTGGAGGGCACCGCCAACGTCAGTGGTGCCATCGGCCTGCGCTTCCCGATCGTGGGCGGCGACTTCAGCTACAGTTATGAGGAGGGCGGACAAAAGTTCGGCATCACCGCGGTGGCCGGCTGCTTCATCACTCCGGAAGTGACCGTGAGCGGTGGCATCAAGGCCCAGACCGATTGCTTCTTCAAGAATCCCAAGTACTGCGCCTCCTTCACCGCCGGCGGATCCCTGGCCGGTTCCTGTGAACTCGGCGGCGGCTACTCCGTCGGCACCGAGGGCGGCGAAGCCAAGATCTCGGCCGCCATCAAGGGCGGCATCGAAATGTCCTACACCAGTTGCGACGACGGCTCCACCGAGTTCAAGGTCTGTCGCACCGCCGTCACGGCGGAGATCGGTGCGGAGTTCACCTATCACGAGCGCAGCGTGGGCCCGAAATGGAGCAAGGAATTGCTCCCCGAGGATTGCCATAACCTGGGCGCGGCGTACACCGAGGAATTCGCCGACATCAAGGCCCAGGTCGACGCCCTGGCCCAGCGCGCCTTCGAAGATTTCTTCCGGCAACAACCGTTGCTCGCCCAACGCGAGATCGCCCGACGTTTCCTGCAGCGCTCCTCCGGCGCCGCGCCGGCCGCCGCGGGCGAGACCTTCCACTTCGATTCCCCGTTCGGACGCGCCCTGACCACCATCGCGAATGAATTGGGAATTCCCTTGGCACCGGTTCAAATCGGCAGCGCCTCCGCCACGACCTCCCGCGGCACTCCGGCCGGCGGCGCGCGGAAAATGGCCGGTGGCGAAGTCTGTGCGCGGGTCAAACTCCGACTCGACCAGGACCTCATCCTCACGCGCAATGCCTTCAATGCGACGCTCGAATTGATCAACCGCGATCCCGCCAACGACCTCGAAGAGGTCAACATCAGCGTCGAGGTCTATGACGCCGACGGCCACGCGGTCACTGATCGCTTTGGGATCCGCCCGCCGGTCCTGCAAAACCTCAGTGCCGTCGATGGCACCGGCGTGGTCGTGGCCAACAATTCCGGCAGCGCCTCCTTCATCCTCGTGCCCACGCGCGAGGCCGCCCCGGAAGTGGAAACGGAATATTACGTCGGCGGCTTCCTCAGCTACCGCATCGGTGGTCAGGCCGCCGCCATTCCCCTGGTCCCCGTGCCGATCCACGTCCGTCCGGATCCGCTCCTGGTCGTGCAATATTTCCACGAACGGGATGTGTTCAGTGATGACCCCTTCACCCGCGACATCAAGGAGCCCACCGTTCCTTATAATCTCGCGGTCATGGTCGCCAATCACGGCAAAGGTGAGGCCCGCAATGTCCGCATTGTTTCCAGCCAGCCCCGGATTGTGGAAAACGAAAAGGGTCTCGCCATCGACTTCAAGATCATCGGCACCCAGGTGGCCGGGAAGAGCGTCGAACCCTCCCTCACGGTGAACTTCGGGCTCATCGCCCCGGACGACATCAGCATCGGCCGCTGGCTCTTGACCTCCACGCTCCAGGGCTTGTTCGTCGATTACAAGGCGAGCTTTGAACACCTCGACAGCCTCGGGAAAACCAATCTCTCGCTGATCGATGCCGTGACCATCCACGAGATGATTCACCTCGTGAACGCGGATCGGCAATTCGAGGACGGGAAGCCGGATTTCCTCGTCAATGATCGCATCGACAACGAGGACCTGCCGGACACGCTCTACCTGAGCGATGGCCGGACGAATCGTGTCACCACGCTGCGGCAGGCAACTCCGGGAAGCGCGTTGTCCGCGGGAAATCTCAGCACCACCCTGCGCGTGGCGGCAGCGCCGGCCGGATGGATCTATCTGCGGGTTCCGGAGCCGTCCGGCGGACGCTTCGAACTGACGCGGGTGGAACGTCCCGATGGCACCGAGGTGTTTTTGGGGACCAACGTCTGGGTGACGGACCGCACCTTCACCGGCGGCGCCAATCGGCCGCGCTACGAATGGAACCTGCACCTGCTCGACTACGATTCCGCCGGCACCTACACGTTGTTCTACTCCGAGCGCAGCGCTGCGGACACCACGCCGCCCGTCAGTTCCGTGGCCGCCTTGCCCGCCAACAGCTTCGCCACCATTCCGGTGTTGTGGGACGGCGGCGACGAACCCGGCGGCAGCGGCCTGGCCGGATTTGATCTGTATGTTTCCGACAACCAGGGACCGTTTATTCCCTGGTTGCAAAACACCACCGCCCGTGGAGGTGTCTACCGGGGCCAGTCGGGACACATCTATTCCTTCTATAGTGTGGCCTTCGACCTGGCCGGCAATCGCGAGCCCGCACCGGTCACGCCCGACGCCACCACGACGGTGACACGCGCGAACACCGCGCCGAGCATCGCCCCGGTGACCACGACGATTGATGAAGGGCAGACCCTCAGCCTCGGCCTGGAAGGCACCGACGCCGAGGCCCCGCCGCAATCCCTCAGCTGGAGCCTCGGCACGGACGCCCCGCCCGGACTGGAGATCAATGCCACCACCGGTCGGCTCACCTGGCTGACGGGCGAGGGCACGGGCCCGAGCACCAATACCTTCAGCGTGACGCTTCGCGACAACGGCACACCGAGTCTCAGCGCCCGGACCAACATCACGATCATCGTCCGCGAAGTGAATCTCGTTCCCACGCTGGATCCCGTCGCCGCGTACGTCATCAGTGAGGAGCAATTGCTCACGGTGCCGTTCCACGCCGCGGATCCGGATTTGCCGGTGCAGAAACTCCAGTTCCGACTGGTCACCGGCGGCGCGCTCGGGGCGAGCCTCGATGCGCAGACCGGCATTTTCCGCTGGCGCCCCAACCGGCTTCAGGGTCCGTCCACGAACACGTTCGTCGTGCAGGTGGCCGACAACGGCAGCCCGGTGCTCACGGCCACACGGGAATTGGTCATCGTCGTCCGCGACACCCAGGGTGATTTCGGAATCAGCGTGGGCTCCACCAACGTCTTCCGCGGCCAATCCGGCACGGTCGCCTTGGAATTGAATTCGCCGCTCGACCTCACCACGGTCAGCCTGCGACTCGATCTGCCGGGCAACCTGGTGACCAATCTCTCCCTCGTCCCACTCGCCCAGGAACTGGCCACGGCGACGCTGTTGCCGCGGGGAGGCAATCAGTATCAGGTCGAGTTCACCTCGGTCGAAGGTCTCACCCTGGCCGGCGAACTGACGCTGGCCCGGTTGAACTTTGGCACTCCGGCGGGCACCGCCTCCGGGATTCAATACCTGGTGCCCTCGGAGCTCCAGGCGCATCGCCCCGATGGCACGATCCTCAACAGTTCACTGACCGGCGTGGGCCGCGTGGTGGTGGTCGGCAATCAGCCCGTACTCCTGCCGGTACGGGATACCAACGGGGTCCCGGGATTCACCCTCTATGGGACCCCGAACACCCGCTACGTGATTGATTCCACCCCGGCTCTGGAGGCGGGCAGCCCCTGGCGGGCCCTGGTCAATCTGCGACTGACGAATGCCTTCGCACCCCTGCGCCAGCTCCAGCTCACCAACCAGGTGGAATGGTTCCGCGCCCGCGCGGAATAGGCCGAAGCTCGCGGTGGTACTGGTAGCGCTGCGACCAGTAGCGCCGCGCAGAGCGGCGCAACGAACGGACTGGCGCGTCCCCACGCACTGGCCCACGCCCGCTCTGCGCGGGCGCGGCAGTCGCAGCGCTACTGCCGCCACCTCGTGGCACAACGGACCGACATCCGGTTTCCCAACCACCCGAATCGGCCCCAAGCTGTCGCCTCATTTTTTATGAAAGTTGTCATCACGGGCGGCGGTGGTTTTCTGGGTTCGCAATTGTGTCGACGTCTGCTCGAACGCGGAAACCTGACCGGCCCGTCGGGCTCCGTGGAACCGCTCGAGCAGGTCGTGTTGTTCGACGCTGCCTTCGCCCGCCCCGCGACCGATGCCCGCATCCGCCAGGTCACCGCCGACATCAGCGATCGCGAAGCGGTGTTCCAGGCGATCGGTCAGGAAGAGGCGACCTCCATTTTTCACCTCGCGTCCATGGTCAGTGGCGAGTGCGAGGAGCGGTTCGACGACGCCTTGCGGGTGAATCTGGACGGTGGCCGGAATGTCTTTGAAGCCGCACGGCAGCTCGGTGGACGTCCCCGGGTGATCTTTGCCAGCAGCATTGCCTGCTTTGGCGGAGAGACGATGCCGGACATCATGAGCGACACCAGCAAGCAAACCCCGCGCACGACCTACGGAATGACCAAGGCCATCTGCGAACTGCTGGTCAACGACTATTCCCGGAAAGGTTTCTTCGACGGTCGATCGGCGCGACTGCCCACCGTCATCATCCGACCCGGCCAGCCCAACGCCGCCGCCTCCAGTTGGGCGAGCGGCATGTTTCGGGAACCGCTCCGGGGAGAGACCTGTCTCCTGCCGATTCGCCGGACCCAGGCCCATCCGATGACAGGATATCGCACCGTGATCGAATCCTTCATTGCGCTGCACGAAGTCTCTGCGGAGAAGCTGGGCAGCGACCGCGGCATTGGCTTCCCGGCCCATCGCGTGACGCCGGAGGTGGCTGAGACCGTGACCCGCGAAGTGGCCAGAACCCGCGGCCTCCGGCTCGGCCGGATAGAGGATGCCTTCGACCCGCGGATTCAGGGCATCGTCGATCAATGGCCCAGCGCCGTCGACGGCACCCGCGCCCTGCGTCTGGGCCTGCCCCGCCCCCCGACCCTCCACCAGATCATCGAGGAATACCTGGAAGACTTCGGGAAACTCGGATAACCCTACCGAACGCGATCCAGCGACACCTATTCCAGCTGGGCAAACGCACGAACGGGAAAGGTGCCAAAGCCTTTCACTTTCACCGGCACCGCGTAGAACTTGAACCCGCGACCGGGCACTGCACTGAGATTGCACAGGTGCTCGACGATCAATATATCCGCGCCCAGCAGGATCGAATGCACCGGCCGGGTATTGCCGCTGCTGGAGTCGATATTATAATTGTCGATGCCCACCCCGGGCGGACGCCCGGATCCGGCAAAAAACCTCACCAGGCGCGTTCGATGCTCCGGCGCTGCCAGAGGAACTCAAACATGTTGCCTTCGTGGGGTTGATCCCAGGAAATGCGCATCGTCGAAACCGGTCCGATGTTCAGACGCTCGATGCCGTGGGCCGCCTGCAACTGCCGGATCCAGGCCTCGTCCCGGGTGACCGCCGTGACCGCCAGGGAATAGCCGATAAGTCCCAGCATTTCGCTTTGCGGCACTTCGACCACGCTCGCGTACGGGCAGAGAAATTCCCGGTTGGCGAGCGGATGCTGGAACGAGTCGCAACGGACGATGGTGGGCCGCAGATAAATGCCGCCACCATGTGCCACCTTACGCGCCCCGCCCCGATAACGCGCGGTCACCTCCTCGGCTCCGGGTGTCTTCAACCCTTCTTCGATCTGGCCGTCGATGAAGTCCGCCATCTTGAGATTGGCGAATCCGGAAAGCCGGGCCTCGGGATCCTCGGGGGAAGTCGGCGCGAACGGTCCAAGACGTTGCGCGAGGGCGTCGGCGATTTCCCGTCCGTATTTGGGAACAACAATGGCGCTGGCATTGATGCAGGAACGCCCGCCGTTGTCGCTGATCGAGCTGACCATGATATCGAGGTAGTCGCGCCAGTTCTCGATGCAGTCCGCGCCGATCAGGATCTTGCTCCAGCCCGGGCCGTGGATCTGAATGGCGGGATTGTTCGCATACTGCGCGGTGGTGGATTGATCCCCGAAAATCAGGGCGCGGCCGCACTGATTCAGAATCGTCGCCGCACCGTCGTGGTCGGTCGGATAAAAGCCAAACGCCTCGGCGGGCACACCGGCGGCGATGAAGGCCTGGATCAGGCGATAGGGCGTCCACGGTTCCTCCTTGCCGGGTTTGATCACGACCGGTGTCTTGAGGGCGATGGCGGGCAGCCACAGCGAATTCACGGCCGGTGAATTGCTGGGCATGACCAATCCCAGCGCGGCCGCCGTGGGATAAAAGCTCAGCTTGGTGCCGAACTGTTCGCCGTATCCCGTGTCGAGAATGGACAAATCGAGGCCGCGTGTCAGGCCATTGAGCACCGTCTTCAACTGCGTCAGGGCGGCGTGGATCTTGGCCATGTTCCGGCGCACCATGTTGTGCGGCAGACCGCTGGTGGCGCTGAGCGTGACGACATATTCGTCCGCCGACTGCGTGTGGCCGCGATCACCGAGCGGCAGCGTGCCATTCAGGAAGAGTTCACCGGCCTGGGCACTGAGCCCGATCAATTCCGCCACGCTGAACCGCGCCAGGGCCTCGCGCGCCGTACCGATCCGGGCCAGGTCCCGTTTGACGATGCCACCGTTGACAGTGGAGACGACGGCCCGGACCTCGCCGGTGCGATGATCCCTCACCTCGGAATGATCCAACGAGGCGTACGGACGGCCAAGACGCAGGGCGGGCAAATGCGGAACGGTGTTGCTCATAAGCGGAACCATGCCAATTAATACGCCTACGTACTAATTGCAACTGGATGGTGACAGGAAATGCAATGGGCCTCGGCGTGAAGCAGTTCCCGGAGTGGGATTTGACAACGTCACTTTGCGGTTCAAAGTGACCGCATGGAACCGGCACAGGCGGCAAGGGAGTTGGCGACGATTCGCACTTTGATGGAGCGGGCCGCGTTGTACCGGCGGGCGCTGGCGCCGATGACGCTGTCGGTGGGAGCGATCGGCACCCTCTGCGGCTTGGTGGCGCTGGTTTCGCCCGTCAGGGACCCGGTGACGTTTACGGCGCTCTGGTGCGGGGCCGCGGCGTTGTCGCTGGCCACCGCTCTGGTGGTGGTCCGACGGCAGGCCCTGCGGGCGGCCGAATCCGTCTGGACGCCGCCGACCCGACGGGTTTTCGCCGCCCTGACTCCGGCCCTGTGCCTCGGCGCGGCCTTCGCTGTGCGCGCGCTCCTCCGCCAACCGGCACCGGTCGATTCGCCCCTGCTCCTCACCGCCGCCTGGATGGGCAGCTATGGACTGGGACTCAACGCCGCCGGTTTCTTTATGACCCGCGGAATCCGCTGGTTTGGTTTCGCCTTCGTGGCCGGGGCCGGAATTCTTGTACTTGGACGTGGAATGAACCCGACATTGAGCGACACGGTCCCGGTCGCCCACTGGCTGATGACCCTGACTTTCGGCTTGGGCCACCTGGTCTACGGCACCTACCTGCGGGTCACCGAGCAACCCCTCACGCTTTCGTCCGCGCCGCCCAACCGCCCGCACGCGTGAATCCGGAGCCCTTTTTACAGCTCGACAAGCTCATCCACGAGAAGGGACGTCTCGCCATCATGTCCCTGCTCGCGGCCACCCCGGAATTGTCGTTCACGGAACTGCGTGACACGCTGCAGATGACCGACGGCAACATCGTGACCCACATCCGCACCCTGCAGGAGGCCGGCTACGTCGCAGTGACCAAGCAGTTCCGGGAGAGCCGGCCACTGACCACCTGCCAGCTCACGACCACCGGCCGCAAGGCGTTCGCGGCACATATCGCCCTCCTCGAACAGATCGTCCGCCAAAACACGCCCCCCCGGCGCTAATCCCATCCGCTCCCAAATTCACCGTTCCCTCCCTCCACTTTGCCGTTCAAAGTCGTTTCCCATGAAAATACTGCGCGCTGAACATCTCGGAATGTGCTTTGGCGTCCGCGACGCCATCGCCCTGACCCAGCAACACGCCGCCGCCGGTCCCGTCACCGTGCTCGGCGATCTCGTCCACAACGAAACCGTCCTCCACGACCTGCGTCGCCGCGGCGTGTTGATCCGGCAGGACGCGGCGGATGCCACCACGCGGCGGGTCATCATCACGGCGCACGGCGCGTCGCAACGCCGCATCGACAGCGTCCAGTCGATGGGCTTCATCGTCACGGACGCCACCTGTCCGCTGGTTCATCGGGCCCACCAGGCACTCTACGGATTGGTGCAACTCGGATTTCATCCGGTCGTCATCGGCCAGCGCGGGCATGTGGAGGTGCGCGGATTGACCGAAGATCATCCGGGATGTGACGTGGTGCTGGCGGAAGCCGACGTGCAGGGACTCACCCCGCGGGACCGCTTTGGCGTGGTGAGCCAGACCACGCAACCCCTGCCACGCGTCCGCGAACTCGTGAACCAGATTCGGGCGCGTTTCCCGGCCGCGGAGGTGCGGTGGGTCGACACCGTGTGCCGTCCCACCAAGGAACGACAGTCCGCCGCGGAAGACCTCGCGACGAAATGCGACGTGGTCGTCGTCGTGGGCGGCGCCCAGAGCAACAACACGCGGGAACTGACGACGACCTGCCGGCGCTACTGTGAGCGGGTTCATCAGATTCAAATCCCCACGGATCTCCGGCCCGAATGGTTTGAGAATGCCGACACCGTGGGAATCACCGCCGGAACCTCCACGCCCGATGAAACCATCGAAGGCGTCCATGCGGCACTTCTCAAGATTGCAGCGCTCAGTCCACGTCCCCTGGCGGAGGTGGGGCGATGAACGTGGGAGCCGCGCCCTTGGGTGCTGGCTTGGCCGACAGGGGTCCCCGGCAGAAGGCGGTGTTCGACACCTGGTGCGCCGTGGTCCTCTTCGCCCTGGCGATGGCGTGGGTGGAATCGGCCGTGGTGTTTTATCTGCGGACCCTGATCAACCGCATCGTGCCCTATCAGCCGCATCCCCTGCCCATTTCCGGAGCCCGACTCGGTGGGGCGGAAGTCATCCGCGAGGCCGCCACGCTCGTCATGCTCGCCGCCGTGGGCTGGCTCGCGGGACAGTCCCGGCGTAGCCGGATCGGCTATGGGCTGCTGGCGTTCGGCGTCTGGGACATCGCCTATTATCTGTGGTTGATACCCCTGACCGCCTGGCCGACGTCGTTGGCGGATTGGGATATCCTCTTCCTCATTCCGCTCCCGTGGTGGGGACCGGTCTGGGCTCCGGTATCGATCGCCCTGCTCATGTGCGGCTTCGGCACCCAGGTCATCCTCGGGGATCGCCACGATGCCCCGCTCTGGCCCGGTCGCCCCGCGCAGATGGCCGCCCTGCTGGGGATGGTGCTGGCGCTTTATGTTTTCATGGCGGATGCCCTGAACCTCGTCTGGACCCAACCGGGCGCCCGGGAGAACGGACTCCGGCACCTGCTGCCCACCTGGTTCAACTGGCCGCTCTTTACGCTGGCCCTCGCGCTGCTGGCGGCACCCCTCATCGACTTGATGCAAGTCCGTCAGGGCCACCGGCGGGTCACCGTCACCACGCCATAGACCCACCCTATATATATTCTACGCGAACCCCATTTTCCATTGAACATATTTAGAGGCGTCCGGTTCATACTACGCGCCCTCTCCACGGCGATTTCCCAGACTCTTGAGAAATCGACCGCTGAGACCACGCCATCACTTTCCCATCCCACCGAATCCATGTTCATCCTGCGACGTTTTCCCGCCCAGTCAGCCGCATCGGCCCTGGGCATTGGCTTGCTCGCCGCGCGTGCCCTTTATTATCGGCAGGACGCGTATTTGTTCTATATCTGGAATTTAATTCTCGCCTGGCTGCCGCTCTATTTCGCAATCCATGCCGTCGATGCCGCCCGGCGTGAGCGGTCGATGGTGGCCGTCGGGGCGGGCCTGCTTTGGTTGCTCTTTCTGCCCAACGCTCCCTACCTGGTGACGGATCTGGCCCATTGGAAGGCGCGGGAACCGGTCCCTATCTGGCTGGACCTGATCCTCTGTCTCCAGTTCGCCTGGGTGGGACTGTCGCTGGGCTTCACCTCGCTCCAGATCGTGGAAGCGGAGGTCCGCGACCGTTACGGCAGCGCCCGAGGTCGCTATTTTGCCATCGCCTGTCTGGGTCTCACCAGCTTCGGCGTTTACCTTGGGCGATTCCGTCGCTGGAACAGTTGGGACATCCTCAGTTCGCCGGGACAACTGCTGGGCGACATTTCCCAACATTTCCTCAATCCCCTGGACCATCGCCACGCCTGGGCCTTCACCTTCTTTTGCGGCCTGTTTCTGCTCTCCGCCTATTGGGCACAACCGGTGATGCTCCCGCCGTCGCCGATCCGTGCGGGCGCCGGACCAGGACCGCGCGACCGGACGCATCTCTGATTGGTTGCAATCCCGCTCGCCTGATTTGCTGAAAAGCAGAGGTCAAAAAATCCATTGGAAGGGTCCAAAGCATCTCCGAGTCGTTGATTGGGGTGGGGAGTTGGGGTTCTGATCCGCAGGACACGCTGCGAAGGACCACGAGATTCTAAACTGCGGGCTCCGGGGCGAAAGTTGCCAACCAGCATTTGGGTCATTTTCCCGGGCAACTGCCGTGGCAAAGCGGTAGAGGACTCTCACCCTTCCCCGAAAATGCGGCTGATAAGCATAGGAGTTTGGTCGGTTGAATAGGCGCTA
>JAYTHD010000309.1:0-24078 GCA_043732975.1 Verrucomicrobiota bacterium | reverse complement strand
TCTCGGTGTCCATGAGGAAATCGCAAAGGTGCCCGACAATCTCATCACCCGCCTGAACATGGTAGCCCTTCACGCTCTGGGCGCTTCGCAGATGCGCGTCACCCGGCTCCGTCAACGGTTGGCTCCCGGCCGGTGGCGGCTGAGGGAGCGGGGCGGTGGATTGTTCCAGAAGCGGTGCTCCACTCATTCCCCAGGTGGCGTTCCCGTTCCAATAGAAGGGCCAGTTGTAGTAGCGATAGAACTCCTCCTCGTACTGTCGGGACAAGGGCTTGTGCAGATCAATCGCGGGGCTGTCCTCAATCTGCCTCCGGGTCAGGTTGACGTTCAAGGCGCGGCCCGACAGCCGGAGGGTTCCGAGGGAAATCGGAGAAACGAGCACGAGACGTCCCGGCAGCCAGGAGCCGGTGTCGGCCACCAGATAGCGAACGGTCCAATTCTGATCTTCGAAATAGAAGTCCTTCACATGACCGATTTCGCCGTCACTGGCCGCAAGTGGGTGGCCGTACAGATGCTTGAGACTTTGTCGCATGAATAAAATGCCTGGCGGGAGAGTTGGGGGGCGGGGCTTACCCCGGGCTCAGGCCCCGGGGCAAAAATCTATATGCGCCCGAGCAAGAGCAGCACGACCAGAATGAGCAGAACAAGGCCAAGCCCACCACTCGGATAGTAACCCCAGCCACGGCTATGGGGCCAGGTGGGCAGTGCACCAAGCAACAGCAATATCAGCACGATCAAGAGAATGGTTCCAAGCATAATAAATATTGTTAAATCACGGGGTGCCGGCAGATCGCTCGAAGAAGTGGAGTGATCTGCGGTTCAGTGATCCTCAGTGAATGTGCGCGGAAGGAGGACTCTTTACCATGGGGTGTTTACCCCACGCTGCATGGCCCATTGAACGCCGACGTTGGTTGGAGGATGCCGCCGCCGGACGCCACTCCGTGGATCCGCACTCACCTCGGACGACGGAGAGATCCATTGCCAGATCCAGGTGGATCCCGCGCTCGGGCATTTTCGTTCCCGACCATTGGGCAACCACACATTTGCCAACCCTCCCTCCAGACCGCCTCCCACCCCGGCCGAACTCGAGTCAAACAACGCTCGAAATCAACCGCAACCCGGCACCGCGGAGGATCCTCCCGGTCAAACTTGGAATCCGGGCGGAACGCCTCCCGCCGTCGGGGATATCCCCGGGCCCGATCTCTCCCCGGTCGCTCGACGCTCAAAGTCGGGGGGGCAGGGTTGGGCGGGAGGCGGGATCCCTTCGATCCGCCGTCCCTTGACTCCCTCAGTTGTGGCGTCAAATTGCTACCGGTTTCGCTGTAGTTCCATAAGTGTTCGATCCACGACCATGTCGGAATTGCGAATTGTTACCTGCCTGGAGCCAGGCCACAGAAGCAAGCCTTTTGCCCATCACAAGAGGTATTAGACCCCACCGACTCCGATTCATGGGAGGCTGGATTCAAGTTGAATCACGATTGCATATGTCTACTGAAATCCGCCACACGTTCGAGTCGGAGGAATTCCTCATCCAGGTCAACAGCGAGCATCTCCTTTACGCCGAGAAGTCCGAGGTGCGGTTTGACTTCCGAAACATCGCCGGGGTTCGGATTCACCGAAAAAAGCCCCACGACAACGTCGACAAGATTGCCTTTCGCATGAAGGGACAGCTCACCTCATTTCAAATCGACGGACTCGCAGATTCCGACATGCAGAGCATCGCCGCCCTTCTGAGAACACGCGCCACCGAGTTCTCTATTCCAATTACGGACCCCTGCGCCCAGCACTGGCCTGGGAAGTGCCGGTAGCATCCATCCGGGGTTTCAGGTTCGTTTCGGAGGCCCGACAGTTTCTGAGCTTTACGTTCGGCGGATCCACGCGTCGTTTGAAGTCGGGATTCATTGAAGTTGAGCCGACCCGCTGGGCGCCTACGTTGGCCCGGGCGAGGAGCCATTATTATTCCTGGCGAAGACGGCTTTGGGTTGCCGAATGCCCGAGCCGGCCGGGCTGCGTTAAGCAAGGGGAGACGCGAGAGGCGGTCGTTCCCAATCATCGGCAGATCGACCGGGGGCACCCTGCGGGCGATTCATTTCCTCCGCGTCATCGCCGATGCGCAATCCCGAATCTTCGAGCTGCTGGCTGACCTGATGGGCAGCCTGGCTCGGGTCGGGGAATCCACCAAATCAAGCAACTTCAAGTTGCTGGGCTCTCGCGGAAACTCGTACCACCTCATTTGCTGGCCTTCGGCCACAAAACGGTGGGGGCGAGAGTCTCTCGTGCCAGCCGCGTCGGATCCCAAATTTGGGGAATCCGCGCAACATCGCCCGACCAGCCACATTTCCATTGCAATCCGACCGAAAAGGGGACTTCATTCTGCACGGACCATGATTAAAAAGCTCTCCCGGCCTTCGAGCTCGCCCCACGGATTCACCTTGATCGAACTTCTCGTGGTCATCGCGATCATCGCCATTCTCGCGGGCATGCTCCTGCCGGCGCTTGCCCGGGCAAAGGTCAAGGCCAACGCCATCCGATGCGTGGCCAATCAAAAACAACAATACCTCGGCTACCACATGTACGCCGACGACAATCGGGACACGATGCCGGCCCACGGCGACTGGGGCACGGTGGGGGGCGAGATCTGGTCGTCCACCTTCGGCGTGCCGCTCCGGGCGGCGACGGTGAAAAAGAAAGTGGCCATCGTCCATGACAACTACGCGTGGGAAACCAATCGGCCGCTCAACCAATACGTCCTCGCGCCGGAAGCCTTTCATTGCCCGTCCGACAAGGGGGACAGTTACTGGCCCGACGAATCGAAGAAGGGTTGCTATCCGGCCTGGGGCAACAGCTACCTGGTCATGTGGTCGGTGGATTGGTTTGGGGTGAAACACATCACCGGCAACCTGACCGCTCCCGGCGTGGCGGGCGATTCGAAGCCGATCAAGACCTCCGAGATTGCCCAGCGGGCTTCGTCCAAAATCCTTCAGGGTGACTGGCCCTGGATGGGCAGCCGGGATGACGGCGATGGCAAGGTCAGCGCCACCGGCAAGGCGCGAAGTTTCTGGCACAACAATCCCGGACAGCGGGGTTGGAACATGGCGTACGGCGATGGCCACGTGGCCCTCTTCTTCTTTCCCAAAAACTACACCGCCGCCAACGTCAACGACCCGGTCAACATCAACGGGCCTTGGTGGTGAGCCGGAGGCGGTCGGGCTCAATCCGGCCGCGGACGGCGGTTTCCAAAAACATCCCGGGCAAGGGCCGCCTGCTCGGATTCGTATCGACACCGCATGACGTGGAGGTCGATGACCGCACAAATCAAGGCACCGGCCGCCGCCAGCACGGGAACCAGCCAGTAGACGACGTAGCGCAGTCCGTGCAGGCGTGGCGCCAGCCAGGTGAGTCCCAACACGGTGCCCACGACGGCCAGGGCGAGGAAAAACAAACCAAGTCGGCGACGGAACCGATCCAAGGCAGTCACCCGGCGAGGGTAACCTTCGGACTGCGCTTCAGCAATCGCAGCCTCGCGACTGGCGGCTGGCGGGGCGCATCTCCATTTCGTCGCGATCCGGTTGTCCTTTCCCAGCAACTCTGGCGTTGCTCGAAAACGTGCTGCGGCTCGGAGACCCGCGCGCCGATCGCTGGCCTACGGCCACAAAATTGGTGGGGCGAGAGTCTCTCGAGCCAGCCGCGTTGGGGACCGACTTCGTCATCGCTTAGCTCGTCAGAGACTCGCTCCACCGTGACCGCGACTCTGCGAGTCGCCTGCCGGTCACAGACCCGCGCTCCGCCAGGCGACGTGGCGAGCGGCTTTCGTGGAGACTGAAAACTCCAGAGTTACAGAGCTGTGGACCGCCTCTCCACGACCAATCAGAGAAGCGCCCCGCGCCCCCGGCGCCCCGGAACTTTCCTTGGCCCGGGGGCGATCGCTCCCGCAGACTGGTATTGGATCGAATGAGTACGGCCACCATTGCCAACCCCTTCCCGGCCGTCACGGCCCGGGTGGCGGATGATTTTTCCCAGCCCGTAGCGCGTCCTCGCAAGTCGCTTTTCAAGCTGGTTGGTGAAGTCTTCGAAAACGGCGGGCCCGGTTACCTCCAGTTCGCGATCACCAACCTGTGCAATGCGGATTGCGGGTTTTGTGGTTTTGCCCGTTCCAAATTCGATCCCAAAGCCCGCCGGAGTGTCACCCTGAACGAGGCGCTGGATGCCATCGACATCGCCCGGCGCAATCACATCGGGTATCTGCTGTTCGTCGGAGGCGAGCCGCTGGTTCACAAGGAACTGCGGGCCATGGTCCGCTACGCCGCCCGCGCCGGCATCAAGCCCATGGTCTGCACGAACGGCGGACTCTGGACGGAGGCAAACATGGCGGCACTCGCCAGCGATGGTCTCAGCAGCGTCATCATGTCCATCGACGCCCACGACGTCGCCAAGCACGAGGCCAATCGCGGGCTGCCCGACGTCTGCCGCAAGATCAAGCGAGCCAACGAATATTTCCGCAGCGTGGGCATCCAGACCACGGCCAGCATCACGGCCAGCCGGTTGATCGAGGACTACACGAAGCTGCCGGCGTTTCTGAAGGATCTGGGATTTGAGACCTGCACCTTCAGCTATCCCCTCACGAATCTCGCGTCGAGCTACCTGAGCTTCAGCGAGGGCGGGTTGGTGAGCTTCACCAAGGACGAACTCATCCAGGTCTTCGAAAACATCAAGCGCCTGAAGCACACCGGGGGATATCCGGTGGTGAACCCGACGGAATCGCTGAACGAAATGCAGCGCCATCTCCGCGGGGAGAAGGAGAAATTCGGCTGTCTGGGCGGTCACAAATACTTCTACCTCGATTGGCATTTGAATCTCTACCGGTGCCATTTTTGGGAAACACCCATGTGCAACGTCTACGAATGGGACGATTCCAAGCTCATTCGCGACGGTTGTCAGCGGTGCATGATCGATTGCTATCGGGATCCCAGCGTGCTCCAGCACATCGCGATCAATGCCAGCGACAGCTGGCAGGCTCTCAAGAAGGGCCGTCTGCTGAAGGCTGCCGGTCATGTGTTTGATTCCCGCAACATCACGTCCTTGCGCGCGGTGGCCGAGGATTTCAAATGGGTGACCAAGGTCTAGGTCGGAGGCGCCCGGCAACCCATCGCCCGGCGCCCGGCAACCAACCGCCGGCTGGAAACGTCATTGAAATCCAAAACCGCCAGCGGCGTCACCCCGTCAGCCGCCCGGCCATCGGGCAGTTGGTGGAGGCCACCCTGCTCCGATTGGGGCGCACGGGCGAAATCGGCGTTCATCTGGTCGGTCCCGCGGAGATGGCGCGGGTGAATTGGGGTTTTCTCCGGCACGAGGGCAGCACGGATGTCCTCACCTTTGATCACGGCTCGACCGAGCGTCATTTGCATGGCGAATGCTTCATTTGCGTGGCCGACGCCGAGGCTCAGGCCAGTGAATGGAAGACGACCTGGTCCGATGAATTGGGCCGCTACCTCATTCACGCCCTGCTGCATCTCGCCGGCTACGACGACCTGGAACCCACGGCCCGACGCGTGATGAAACGCCGCGAAAATGCGCTGACCCAAGCGTTGGTGACGCGGGCCCGTTGGGTGGCTCGCGAAGCGGCTCTTGAGGCGGTCAGTGGGAATGGCCCACGCCCACGGCATGCTGCCACGCGTGCACGAGGTGGTGGATGATCTCGTCCAGGCCCACGCCGTTTTTCACCTGGGCAAAGATAAACGGTCCATTCCCCCGCATCTTCCGGGAATCGCGAGCCATGACCTCCAGATCCGCCCCCACCGCCGTCGCGAGGTCGGTCTTGTTGATCACCAGTAAATCGCTCTGCGTTATTCCCGGACCGCCCTTGCGCGGAATCTTGTCGCCGCCGGCGACATCAATCACCTGGATCGTATAGTCGGCCAACTCCCGGCTATAACAGGCGGCCAGATTATCGCCGCCGGATTCGATCAGCAGGAGTTCGGTGCCGAATGCCCGATGGAGATCCTCCAGGGCCAGCAGATTGGCGGAGATATCCTCGCGAATGGCGGCGTGCGGACATCCCCCGGTCTCGACGGCCCGGATCCGTTCCGCCGGCAGGGCGCCGTGCTGGGTCAGGAACTCGCCGTCTTCCCGGGTGAAGATGTCGTTGGTCACCGCGGCCAGATTCATCCGATCCCGCAACCGCAGGCACAACTGCAGCATCAGAGCGGTCTTGCCACTGCCGACCGGTCCGCCGATTCCCACGGTAAACGCGCGCTGCCGGAAATCGCGATCCAACGGCCGCTCCCGATCATGAAAATGGCCGGGATGATCCATGTGTTCGTGCGTATGGGCGTGGGCACCATCGTGAGAGTGAGCGTGCGGGTGCGTGTGGGCATGCCCGTGGGTCGAAGACGCTTCGGTGGTTTTCATGGCTATCAGCTTTGAAAGAGTCGCGAATAGAGCCGGTCCTGCGCCCCCTGCCAGAGATCCAGCAGGGGCCCCGTCTGGGCCAGATCGGCAAGTGTCAGGCCCCGTCCCTGCTGGACGATGCCCTCCGCCGTCCCGGCCAGCTGAAATTGCAGGGATTGACCTTCCATCGGACCGACAATATTGAGTCGCACGGCCGCGGCAATCACGCCCCGGAGATGCAGGAAAACAAAGAGGCGGAGGGCATCGACCAGGGAAAACTTCAAGGCGGCCGTCAACGCGCCAAAGGCCGGGGCGAAGTGAGCCAGGGGAGGCATCGTGATCTCCGGTTTGAACAAGCGCAATCCGGCCGTCAGCAGGGCGCGGCCTTGCAATCGACTGGCGCGGTTGGCGACGTGATTCGAGAGGAAGGCGTCGCAATGACGATCCAATTCGTCCAGGTTCCCGGGTTGTTCGTGAGCGGCGTTGACCCACGGAAGCGAACCCCGCAGGAGCTGGTGCAGACTGGCGGCGAGCCACCCGCGGAAGTCCTCGCGATTCCGCACTTCCTCATGCTGCCAGGCGGCTTCGAGTCCCGAAGAGTGGGCGAACCCGCCGGTGGGAAAGGCCGAATCCGCCAACTGCCACCGCAACCAGTCGCTGGCAGGGACGGGGAGGGGGACGGAATCGGACGAAGTGCTCAAAAGAGAAAATAGCGTTGGGCCAGCGGTAGAACCCGGGCGGGTTCGGCCGTCAAACGCTCGCCATCCGCCCGGACTTCATAGGTCTCCGGATCCACCGTGATCACCGGGAGCGCGTCATTCCATTTCAGATCCCGTTTGCTCAGGTTCCGGCAACCTTGCACGGCTTCAATGCGCTTGGTCAGACCATAGCCCTTCGCCACGCCCTTCGAAGCACATAACTGGCTCACAAAGGCGACCGAGCACGAACCGACGGCGCGTCCGAAGGCTCCAAACATGGGCCGCATATAAACCGGTTGCGGCGTGGGAATGCTCGCGTTGGGATCGCCCATCTGGGACCAGGCAATCACTCCGCCCTTCACCACCATCTCCGGCTTGGCTCCAAAGAAGGCGGGCTTCCACAAAACCAAGTCCGCCAGTTTGCCCACTTCAATCGAGCCCACCAAATGGCTCATCCCATGCGCAATCGCCGGATTAATCGTATATTTTGAGATATAGCGTTTGATCCGCCGATTATCATTATCCCCGCGCTCGCCCGGCAGGGGACCGCGCTGGCGCTTCATCTTGTCGGCCGTCTGCCAGGTGCGGGTGATCACCTCGCCGATGCGCCCCATGGCCTGGCTGTCACTGCTCATCATGCTGATGGCCCCGAGGTCGTGCAGGACATCCTCCGCCGCGATGGTTTCCCCACGGATCCGGCTCTCCGCGAAGGCCACGTCCTCCGGCAGATTGGGATCGAGATGATGGCACACCATCAGCATGTCGAGATGTTCGTCGATGGTATTAATCGTATAGGGCCGCGTGGGATTCGTGGAACTGGGCAGCACGTTGGCCTCACCACAGATGCGGATGATGTCCGGAGCGTGCCCGCCGCCGGCTCCTTCGCTGTGGTAGGTGTGGATCGTCCGGCCTTTGAAGGCGGCAATGCTCGCCTCGACAAACCCGCTTTCATTCAGAGTGTCCGTATGGATCGTGACCTGAATATCGTGACGATCCGCCAGGCTCAGACAGCAATCAATCGCCGCCGGAGTCGTTCCCCAATCCTCATGCAGCTTCAGCCCGATCGCACCCGCGAGCACCTGGTCCCGCAGTCCGGCGGGCAGTGCCGTGTTGCCCTTGCCGGTAAAGCCAAAATTGAGCGGCAACGCATCCACCGCCCGCAGCATGGCCTCGAAATAGAAGGGCGACGGGGTGCAGGTCGTGGCACAGGTTCCCACGGCCGGCCCCGTGCCGCCGCCCACCATGGTCGTAATCCCCGCCGCAATCGCTTCGTGCGCCTGCTGCGGACAAATGAAATGGATGTGCGTGTCGAGCCCACCTGCCGTCAAAATCAAGCCCTCGCCGGCGATGACTTCCGTGGTCACGCCGATGATCATATTTTTCGTCACGCCGGCCATGACGTCGGGATTGCCTGCCTTGCCGATGCCCGAGATGAGCCCGCCCTTGATGCCCAGATCCGCCTTGTAGATGCCGGAGTGATCCACAATCAGGGCGTTGGTAATGACACAATCCAGCGCCTCGCGCGCCCCGACCCCGGCGGCCTGTCCCATGCCTTCGCGGATCACCTTGCCGCCGCCGAATTTGCATTCCTCGCCGTAGGTGGTGTGGTCGCGCTCCACCTCCAGCACGAGGCAAGTGTCGCCCAAGCGCACGCGATCCCCGGTGGTCGGGCCGAACATGTCGGCGTAATGACGGCGATTCAGTAAATAGGACATGGGACGAAGCGTGGAGGTTTTGGGAAGGTGAGTGGTGAATGACGAATGACGAATGACGAGTGACGAGTGGCGAGCGGCGGACCCGGTTTAGTCTTTGGCGTGGGCGAAGCCGCGGGTCTTCACCCGTTTCATGGCCGCCTTCCGACCGGCGGCGGAGACCTTGCCGCTCGCGAGGGAATTGCCGCCCTGGATGATCTTGCGGCCGGCAATGCTCACAAGTTGCACCGTCTTGGTTTCGCCGGGCTCGAAACGGACCGCCATGCCGGCGGGGATGTCCAACCGCATCCCGTAAGCCCGCTCCCGATCAAACTGGAGCCTGGAATTGGTCTCGATGAAATGATAGTGACTGCCCACCTGGATCGGCCGATCGCCCAGGTTGGTCACCGCCAGCGAGAGCGCCGGGCGGCCTGCATTCAGTTCAATTTCACCGGGCGCGATGAGGTAGGCGCCCGGTTCGTCGATGGCCGGCAAGCGGGAGAAAATCTTCGGGTCGGGCACTGGCAGGAAACTTCCATGGAGGGCCAGGGACAAATCTCCGTTCTCACTCGCGATGGGCTGGTGCACCGTGACGAGTTTGGAGCCATCGGGGAAAGTTCCCTCCACCTGCACATCATGGATCATTTCCGGCACGCCCGGCAGAACCTGATTTCGACCGAGCAGCTTGCGTCCCAGATCCATCAATTCCGCCACGCCCCGGCCATCGCGGATGAATTCCAGGAGGACCGTGGCCACCAGCGCAACGGCTTCCGGGTGATTCAACCGGACCCCGCGGGCGAGGCGTTTCTGGGCCAGAGAACCGGCTTGGTGCAGGATGAGTTTATCGAGTTCGCGGGGCGAGAGATGCATAGACTTACCATTTCCGGGACCAAGGATCGTCGTCGAGAAGATCGGCAAGGGGCGCAACTTGTCGATGAAGTTCGGCCGCGACAGATTCGAATTGCGTTCCCGCGAGCCGTAGGACAACACCCTCCGCCACCGGGCTGGCACTGGCCACCAACGCACCCCGCCGCAACACCGGTTCCTGGCGCATCCGCTCCAGCAACTGCTGCGCTTGCGAACGAAACACCGGTCCGATCATCAGGAGCGTGGCCAGACAATTGAATCGTCCCATCCGATGCGGACCTTCCAGGGAACCGCCCTCGGACGAAAGCAGCAGCGCATCGAGAAACACCCGCCGGCCGGCGACGATGACATCATTGCGACTCTGGAAGGACTGGAACTTCCAACGTTCCCCCAGAGCAATCCTTCCGCCGGAACACCAATCCAAAAGGAAGAGGCTGGAGTCCGCGGACAACTGAAACTCCTGGGTCTGCACGTAGCTGGAATCCGCGAACGCCTGCACCGGATCCGGAGCGAACACGAGGACCGCGCCGGGATCCACACGGGCCTGCGTCACGTGGCGACACGGTATCGGGGTGGGATTCCGATAGATCTTCGTCCAGGCCTGCGTGCCCAGATAGCATCGGGTCTCCGGGCCCAGGCGCAGATCCAACCGGGTCTGGTCCCCGGCCAGCAGGCCCCCGCCAAAGCTGCTCGTGTAGGCCCAGACGCTGCGCCCCCGCGAACGCGGGGCGAGCAGCTTCATCGGGCTGGTGGAAAAACTGGTGGTGACCACACTCTCCCCGAAGACGAGATCGACGCCCAAGGACGCACGTCCCGCCCCCGGCTTTGACGGCTGCAGACTCGATTCCATCGGAGTGCCCATGCCGCAGTTCAACCCGGATCTGCGGTAGCCACCCGGTCAGACAGTGAGATGCTGTTTGACGATTTCATTGCTCAATTCGGCAATCGCCCCCTGCACCACGACGCTCCCCCGATCCATGATGTAAAAACTATCTCCCACCTCCAGGCAGAAATCCAAGTATTGTTCGACCAGCAGGATGCCGATCTCCCCTTCCTTCCGCAGTTCCTTGATCGCACCGCCGATTTCCTCCACCTGCCGAAGACTCTCCTCCCGGCCGATGCCCTCATCGCGGAGCCGCTTGATGGTATCGCCGATCTGGTCAATGACATTGGGTTGAATCCCCTCCGTCGGCTCATCCAGCAGGAGGAATTTCGGACGGGTCAACAAGGCCCGACCAATGGCCAGTTGCTGCTGCTGCCCGCCGCTCAAGACGCCGCCCTTGCGCTGTGTCATCTCCTTCAGCACCGGGAACAGGGAATATACCCGGTCGAGATCCGAGCCCAACTTCCGGCCCTGCGCCACGGCACCGATCCGCAGATTTTCCATGACCGTCAGCTGCGGAAAAATATCCCGGCCCTGCGGCACATAGCTCAAGCCCAGCCGCGCGCGGAGTTCCGGCCGCAGCCCGGTCAGCTCGGCGGCCCCCAGCCGAATCGATCCGGCATCCGTCGACACCAGTCCCACCACCGATTTCAAGGTCGTGGTCTTGCCCACGCCGTTCCGTCCCATGAGGCACACGACCTTTCCGGGCGCGACCTCCAGGCTGACCTCCCGCAAAATGCGGGAGCCGTCGTAGCTGACATGAACCTTCGAAAGTGTAAGCATGCGATCCAGAAATATAGACTCTTCAGAAAACGTCTTTCATCCGTGGAAGGGCCGAGAGCGTCAACCAAATCAGGTTCAAGCGACATCGCCCCGTTTCTTGCGACCCAGGTAGACCTGGATGACCCGCTCATTTGCCTGAACCTCGTCCACGGTCCCTTCACACAGAATGCTGCCCTGGTGAAGCACCGTCACCGTTCGGGCAATCTGCCGCACAAAGACCATGTCGTGTTCGATCACGATGATGCTGTGCTTCCCGGCGAGGCTCAGCAACAGCTCACCGGTGCGCGCCGTCTCTTCATCGCTCATGCCCGCCGCGGGTTCATCCACCAGGAGGAGCCGTGGTTCCTGGGCCAGCAGCATGCCAATCTCCAGCCACTGTTTCTGCCCGTGGCTCAGCAGTCCCGCCTTCGCTGGCAGACGCTCGGTCAGGCCGATGGTCCGGGCCACCGCGTGAATCCGCTCGACCTCGGCCGGCGTCGTGCGGCTGAACAAGGCATTCCACACGCTGCGGCTCCCGGCGAGGGAGAGCCGCAGGTTGTCATAGACCGTGTGGTCCACATAGACGGAAGGCGTCTGGAACTTGCGCCCAATGCCCAACTGATTGATCTCGCATTCATTCAACGCGGTCAGATCGGTCTGCCGGCCGAACTCCACCTTACCGCGATCCGGACGGGTGCGACCGGTGATGAGATCCAGCAAGGTGCTTTTACCGGCCCCGTTCGGACCGATGATCACCCGCAGCTCCCCTTCATCCATGTAGAAATTCAGGTCATTGATGGCCTTGAAACCATCAAAGGACTTGGTGACTCCCTCGAGCGTCAGAATGAATTGTTTGGCTTCGGAGCTCATGAGCGGGGGTTCATTCCACGGATTTGGACGAGAGCGGCTCGGGGGGAAGTGCCGTCGTCGGCGCGGTCCGGCGCCTCCATTTGCTCCGCAGCTCGGCGAATTGCGAGGGCAACCCGACGATGCCCTTGGGCATGACCAGCGTGACAAAGATGAACAAGCCACCGAGAATATACGGCCACTGCTCGGCAAAGGCGTGGGTGGCATAACTCTTCAGGGCGTTGCAGCTGATCGCGCCCAGAACGGGACCAATCAGGACGCCCCGACCACCCACGGCACACCAGACCACAGCCTCCAGCGATTTGTCGGGCCCCATTTCACTCGGATTGATGATCCCTGCCTGCGGCACATAAAGTGCGCCCCCCAGACCGGCGATCATGGCCGCCAGGACAAACACCAGCATTTTGAAATGCGCCGTGGAATAGCCGGAGAACAGCACCCGGTTTTCGGAATCCCGGATGGCCTGCTGGATCAGGCCGAATTTGGTGGACGCCAGCCAGCGGCAAAACAGGTAGACCAGCAGCAGCAGAATGCCCGACAGGATATAGAGCGTCCGTTTGGTCGCCGGATCATTGATCTCATGTCCCGCAATAAACTTGAAATCCGTCAAACCATTATTCCCACCAAAGGTGAAATCGTTGCGGAAGAACATCAGCGTGGCGGCATAGGTCAGCGCCTGGCTGAGGATCGAAAAGTAGACACCCTTGATGCGGGAGCGGAAAGCCAGCCAGCCAAAGATCGCCGCCACCCCGGCGGGCACCCAGATCACGGCCGCCAGGGAAAACCAAAGGCTCTTGAAAGGCACCCAATGCGGCGGCAGTCCGGCGGTGTCGGGATATTTCTTCGGAAATTCCAGGAACACCATGAAGTCCGGGATGTCGGCCTTGTACTGTCCCAATTTTCCAATCAGCAACATCAAATGCATGCCCATGGCGTAGCCGCCCAGGGCAAAGAAGAGGCATTGGCCCAAACTCAGAAGGCCGGTATAGCCCCAGAGGAGATTGACCCCCATCGCCAGCACCGCATAGCAGAGATATTTGCCATAGACGCTCAGTGTGAACGTGGTGATGTGAAAGGCACTGGATGGAGGCAGAAACGCATTCAGGCTGGGCAACACCACCAGGCCGATGACGACGGCCAGTCCGAGGACCCAGTGTTCGCGTTTGAGTGACGATGTTGCCATCAGTTTTGAAATGTTTGTGAACCTCGACATGTGGCCCCGACAGCGCCGGAAACTCCCTGGAGGTTCGCGGGGCACCGCGGATTGTTTGAACCTTTCACCCTTCGAGGCTTCGGGAGCGGGTGATGAATAGACCGGCCGGCCGCCATTGGAGGAACAAAATAATGGCGGCCAGCACGGTGATCTTACCCATCACGGCCCCCAGCCAAGGCTGGAGAATCTGATCGGTGACACCCACACCGAGAGAAGCCGAGACGGTGCCGGCCACATTGCCCACACCCCCCAGGACGACAATCATGAAGCAATCGACGATATAATTCTGGCCGAGGCCAGGACCCACATTGCCGATCTGCGAGAGGCAGGCCCCCGCCATGCCGGCAAGGCCCGAACCATACCCAAAAGTCATCATATTCACGCGATCCGTGCGCACCCCGAGTGCCGAAGCCATGGAGCGGTTCTGCATGACCGCGCGGATTTGCAGACCCATGGACGTGCGGGTCAACAGTAAATAGGTCGAGTACACGATGAAGACGCCGAAGCCGATCACGAAGATGCGATTGTAAGCCAGCAGGACGTCCTCGACGACGAAGCTGCCGCTCATCCAGCTGGGGGAATTGACCTGGACGTTGGCCGCCCCAAAGATATGCCGGAAGACCTGCTGTAATACCAGACTCACGCCCCAGGTGGCCAGCATGGATTCGAGGGGGCGCTTATAGAGAAATCGGATGATGCCGCGCTCCAGCAGCAGGCCGACCAAGCCCGCCGCCACAAACGCCACGGCCAGAGCCGCCAGGAAATAGCAATCGAACCCCCGCCCGCTCCGGCCGAACCAACTCTCAAAAACATTTTGCGTCACATACGCGGCATAGGCTCCCACCATCATGATTTCGCCGTGCGCCATATTGATGATGCCCATCAGGCCGAAAGTGATGGCCAATCCCAGGGCGGCGACCAGCAGGACCGCGGACAGGCTGAGCCCCCGGAACGCCGTGCCGAAAAAATTACCCCACCGCATGTAGTTCTCGATGGACACGACGGAATAGTGGACGGCCGCCAGGGTCTCCTTGTCATGCAATCCGGGCTTCGCCTTGCCCTCCTTTTCCATCATTTGAAGAAGATTCAAAGAGACCAGGGATCGCAGTTCCCCCAGTTGGATGATGGCCCGCAACCGGACCGCGGGATCCGTGCCAGCCACCTGAGTTTGAGCGATCGAAGCCTCCAGGGCGCGCCGGACCTCGGTAACCTTTTCCACGGCCAGTTGCGCATTGAAGTACGGCAGGTAATCCAAATTCTGCTCCTGCCCCAACTTGGTGACTGCGTCGCGTCGGGCTTGCGGCGAGGGCGCATGCGTCGCCAGCAAATCCAGCGTGCTCTTGATGACCTTTCGTAATTTGGAGCTGGAATCCACGGCCGTGGCCTCCGCAGGCGCCAGGATCAATGGCGCCCCGTTGGCGTCCGTAATCGGCTGGTCGTCGAGGAGCCGCAGTGCCTTGGCCCGGCCTTCACCATCCACACCGGCCGCCAGCAGAAAGGGTATCTTGGTCCCATCCGCCCCCTCATGTAGATAAAGACTGCCTCCCCGCCAGGCAAGCAATGCTGCCTCAACTACAGGGTCCCTCGATTCCACCAACTTCTTCACCTGCTCAACCTGAACATCCGCATCCTCGGACAAAATTGCCGTGATCAGCGCCTGCCGATCGGGGACCGCGGCCCCCAAAGCATTGGCCCCCAGGAGCAGGCCAACCAGGGAACGGAAGAATCGGTCAAGGACGGTGCGGGCGAGCATGGCGGGTATCAATCGAGATCATCAACAGGGGTGAGCCGCACTTGCAACCCACCCCTGCACTCTTAGTCACACACACTATCATCCAAGAGAACTAGTTTTTGGTCAGGAATTTCTCGCTGAAGGGTTCGCCGGCGACACCCTTCATGGTCTTGATAATCTTGAACTGACCGGTGGCCATGGTCTCGCCGATAAAGGCGTTGTTGATCAAGTGATGATTCGCCTGCATGGTGACCTCACCCGCTGGGCCGTTGAACTTCTGACCAATCAAAGCATCGCGAACCGGATCCACCTCGAAGGTGCCCGCCTTTTCAACGGCTTGCTTCCAGAGATGCACGCCGATCCGGGACAGATTCATCGGACTGCAGGTGACCCGCCCTTTGCTGTCGACGCCGGTCACCTTGAAGCTGGTGCCCGTCACCTTGGGGTTCTTCAGCCAGGTCGCGAAATCCTTGGTGAACTTTGCGTTTTCCGGGGATTTGATGGACATGAAGTAGGTCCAGCAGCCCAGGTGCCCCACCAGCGCCTTGGCGGGCAGCCCGCGGAATTCATCCTCGGAGATCGAGAAGGAAACCACCGGGCAGTTTTCCGAGGTCAGTCCGGCGTTGGCGAACTCCTTGAAGAACGGAACGTTCGTATCGCCGTTCAGCGTGCTGATGATGCAGGCCTTGCCACCCGCCGAGAACGCCTTTATCGACGCCACGATGGTCTGGTAATCCGTGTGTCCGAAGGGCGTATAGATCTCCTCAATGTCGGAGTCGGGAATGCCCCTGGATTTCAGGTATTGCTTGAGGATCTTGTTGGTCGTCCGGGGATAGACGTAGTCCGAACCAAGAAGGTAAAACTTTTTCTTGCCCTCGGAGAGCATGTAGTCCACCGCCGGAATGGCCTGCTGATTGACGGCTTCCGCGGTATAGAAGATGTTTTTGGAGAGTTCTTCACCTTCGTATTGGACCGGATAGAACAGCAGACCATTGTTCCGTTCGAAGACGGGCAGCACGGATTTCCGGCTGACGGAGGTCCAGCACCCGAAGACCACGGAGACCTTGTCCTTCACCAGCAACTCCTCGGCCTTTTCGGCGAAGAGCGGCCAGTTGGAGGCGGGATCGACGATCACCGGCTCGATCATATAAGGCTTGTTCTTCACCTTGATGCCGCTGGCCTTGTTGATTTCATCAAAGGTGAAGAGCAGGACGTCCTTGAGGGAGGTCTCGCTGATGGCCATGGTTCCGCTGAGGGAGTGGAGCACGCCGACCTTGACGGTGTCAGCGGCGTTCAGCAGGCAGGCAAACGTCAGCGCTGCCGCCTGAGTCAGGATTTTTGGGAGGGTCAACTTCATAAGTGTCATGTTGCTTTCAGGATGAGGGACGGTGGAATCAGAAGAGATAGGAAACGCCGGCGCCGAAGATCACCCGATCCTTCTTGCCATCGAATCCCTTGCTATAGGTGGTATGGTCGTAACGGATTTCAGGCTGAACCCGGATGCTCGGAGTGGGCTTCCAGGTGAGGGTCAGGGTGAAGCTTTCGAGATTTCCGTTGGCATCGACCGAGTTGATCGCACTGCCCGGCCGGCCCGGAAGATTGATGCCCTTGATGCCGCCACCGTCCTCGTCATCCAGGAATTCACCCCGGAACGCCAGACTGACCTTGGGGCTGAAGTCGTACCAGGCCCAACCGCCGATGGACCACAGCTTGGCCGAGGAACCGACCGGCGGGGCGAAGTCGAAATAGTCCACCTCGACACCCGTATGGAACTGCGACGTGACGTCATAGCCCGCCAGGACGGATCCGCCCTTCACCGTCAGCATAGCGGATTCGTCGCCGCCAAAGCCGATGAGATTGACCCAAAGGTCCTTGACCGGCTTCAGGCCGATGCTGCCCATGACGGTCTTGGCGCTATTGCCATCGATCGGACCGGCATAGAGCCCATTTTGCACCCGCAGCTTGACATCCAGCCAATCGGTGAACGTATAGCCCGCCTGCACGCCGGCGGACGGACCATTTCCGGTATAGAACCATTGATAGCCCTGGGAGAAATTGGGGTTGGCCGCGCCGCCGTCGCCTGATTCCCAATTGAGCAGGGAGATCAGCTGACCGGCCTTGATATCGAGGCCCGTGCCGATGGGGGCATTGACTTCGATGAAGGCTTCGCGGAGCGCTTCGAATCCGGCGGTGGGCGAACCGGTATTCACCACGGTGGAGTCCTCGCCCCAGACCATGGAAGCCCGGAAGCCGGCACCCCAGGCATCACCACTGCGTTCCGGTACCGGACTGGCGATGGTCAGCTTGAACTTGTTCAGTGAGAACGAATTATGGGTGGTGTTCCAAAGATAGCCGTCGCTGCGCTTATCGATGGGCTGATTCGAATTGAAAAAATAGGATGCCTGAGCAAAGCCGCTGATGGTAATATTGGAAAGGGCCTTGACCGGACTCAGGGTGAGACCGCTTCCGGAGGGCATGATGCCTTCCTTCTGCGCCATGGTTTCGAGGGCGTCCAATCGATGCTTCAGATCGGCGTTTTCATGCGCCAGGGTTTCGATGGAAGCCGGATCGGCGGCTTGGCTGGTGGGCAGGCCTCCGGCCATGGTGACCCCCAGGAGGATCATTTTCGTGAGCGGGTTGATGCGCGTTGATTCCATATTTTTTGTCTGATGAGTGCTGCAATACCGGACCCTCTACAGGTTCCGCTACCGGCATCCTTTGCCGGGAGATTTGAACCACCGCTCCGTTAGCCGCCTGCGTGCCACTCGATCCGTCGCCCTGTCGGAATGAATTCATGGGATCAAGTAACGGGATTCATGAGTTCTGAATTGGCATGATTGACCGGCTCCGTTCGCTAGGATTGAGCATCCGTGATGCGAAGTATGGGCGGTGCTTTTGGCGCTTTCGCGGAGGCCAGGTGGAGGGCATTTCCTTGCGAACGTTCCTGCGCCGGAATTGTAATTGGCTGCATTTGCCCACCATGAACAAGTCGCGGCATCCGCCCAAGGCTCGGGTCCCGCGGCGTTGAGCGTTCTCCGTCACCAACGGCGCTTCTCCGCTTTGCCACATCAGTTGCCCGGGAAGGTGACCCAAATGCTGGTTACCAACTCTCGCTCCGGAGCCAGGTAGCAGCGGCCCGCCGCAGTCTATAACCTTGTGCTCCCTTGTAGCGTGCTCTGCCGATCAGAACACCAACACGGCATCCGCCCGGTAAACCCTTCGCTTCGGCCGGCGCATCCGATAGGCTTTTCGAGCCCGATGAACATCGGTCCCATTTTCCAACGCGAATTGCGACGTCAATCCCGGCAGTGGTCGACGTACTGGCTCCGTGTGCTGGGAGGGGCGCTGGTCCTGGCGGCGTGCGCCTGGGGATTCGCCGTCACCAACCTCCTGCTCCAGCAACTGCCCGCCTTCGCCAGCCTGGGGAATCCCCTCGGCGGGCGGGGCCTTTTCATTGGCTTGAATCGATTGATGGCCTGCCTCGTGTGGCTGATCGGTCCGCTGCTGACCGCCGATTGCCTGGCCCGTGAGAAGCGCGATGGAACCCTGGGCTTGCTTTTTTTGACGCCGCTTCGGGCTGGTGACGTGGTTTTGGGCAAGGCGCTTTCCCACGCACTCCGGGCGCTCATGGTGCTGCTGGCCGCCTATCCAGTGCTGATGGTGCCCGTTTTGCTGGGCGGTGTGGGCTGGGCGGATGGTGTCCGGATGTTCCTGCTGCAACTGGCCGTTCTCGGTCTGGCCCTGGCCGCCGGAGTCACGGCGTCGGCCCTGTCGCGGGAATGGATGCGGGCGCAGATTCTCGCGCTGATCCTGACCGTGGGCGCCTCGGTGGCCTTCGCGGCGATACACGTCGGCGTCAGCACGTCCTGGCACGCGTACCTGAGCGGTCTCGGCAGCCGCAGTGCCGGAGCCCAAGGCGGCATCGCCGGCGTTTGGGACGGAGCGGCGATGCTATGGGGCTCCTTTTGCGGATCGCTGAATCTCTGGGCGCGGCAAAACTTGTTCCACCTGCTCGATCCCATCGGTCTCTGGTCCAGTGGCGGCCTGCCGGGGACCTCCACGAACGTCGGTCTGGCCCTGTTCGCCCTGGCGTTGTGCTGGGGCTTGGTCTGGCTGGCGGTCCAGTTTGCCGCCGCGGGCCTGGCGCGGACGTGGCTGCGGGAGGCCTCGCCACCGCCCCCCAACACAATGAACCGGGCGGCCGCCGCCCTCACCGAGGAGCGCTTCGGGCTCCGGTTTTTAAAGGGCGGCCGTCGGCGTCTGCTCGACCGCAGCCCGATCGCGTGGCTGCAAGGGACCCGGTGGACGGCGCGGGTCGGACGCTCCCTGTGGGCCGGCCTCGCGGGTATTATTCTGTGCATCGCTTACATGGCCGGGCAGAACAGCGAGTTCGTGGCCACCAGCCTGCCTTTTGTCCTCGTGCCGCTGGTTCTCGCCGTGGCCTTCAGTGCGGCGGCCAGTTTTCGTGGAGAACGGGAGACCGGAGCCCTGGAGTTGATTCTGGTGACGCCAATCACGCCCCAACAAATGCTGATGGGGCGGTTGCGGGGATTGTGGGGAACCTTCGGCCTCGCCGTCTGTTTCCTGACTGTGGCGTTGCTTCTCGGGTTGGCACGCACGCCCGATCCCACGACTTATCCCGCGACGCCTCCATATTTATCCTCTCGGACCCGTCCGACATTGTGGTTTGAGCTGGCTGGCACCTGGACGGCGCCGTTGGGCGTGGCCGTGCTGGGACTGGGTTTCGGCTTGCGTTGGACGGGTTTCCTCGGGGCGTGGTATCGGGCCTTGGCGGCCTGGTTTTTGATTCCCTACGCCGCCCCCTTCGGACTCTTCGCTCTGGCCGCACTGTCCGATTTTAGTCTGGGCACAGCGTATAGTCCCTGGGAGGCCTTCAATGGCGACTCCTGGTCCGGTGCCTATCCCACGCTGATTGGCTTCATGGTTTCCACCTGGTGGTGGCCTTTCATGCTTTTGGTGACGGCGGTGCGTGTGTGCTTTCTCTGGTGGGCGTGGCGGCTGGGAACGCGCGCCCTGGCGGAACGGCTTTTCATTCCCAAGCCGCGGAACATGGGATGAACTGGACATGACACTCCTGCCCGTCGTCGAACGTGAACTCCGGGTGGCCTGCCGCCGTGGCTGGACCTACTGGGGTCGCTGCAGCGTCTCGCTGATCGCCGTGCTCTTGATGGCGTGGCTGGCGGTCGCACTGGGTGGCAACCAAAATTCCAACCACTTGGCCCGGATTTCCTTCACGACGCTGGCATCTTTTTGCTTCGCCTTCACGCTGCTGGCCGGGATGCTTTTCAGCGCCGACAGTTTCGCCCGGGAGCTGCGTGAGGGCACCCTGGGGTTGCTCTTTTTAACCGATCTGCGGAGCCTCGACATCGTCCTCGGCAAACTCGCCGCCACCTCGTTGGGCAGCGTCTACTGCCTCGTTTCCGTCTTTCCCATTCTCGCCATTCCCCTGCTGTTGGGCGGCATTACGGGCGGGGAATATCTCCGCGTGGTGGGCGCCCTGCTCGTGACCCTCTGGTCGGCCCTGACGCTGGGATTGCTGGCTTCCACGCTGGGGCGGAGTGGGCGTTTTGCCGGATTTTTGGCCCTCGCCCTGATGGCGGCCGTGTGCGTCGCCGGTCCGCTCGCCGGGGCCTTGTGGTGGCGGGCAGCCGGCCGGCCGGCAGCGGAGACGGATCTGGTCGTCGAAGGGTTGTCCCGGGCGACGCCTTTTCGGGCGCTCCTTTCCGCTTTCGAATTCGGTTCGTTCAACTTTCCGGGGTATTCCTGGTCGATGGGATTCGTCTTCCTGACGGGTGTCGTCGCCTTGATCTGGGCCGCGATCCGCCTGCCGGGTTTGGGACTGGGCGCCGGGGATACCGAACGGACGAGGCAACGCCGCCCGATGGTAGCCCGTCCCGACGGCAGCGGGGACGGGCAATCCCATCCAATTTCCCCGGGCCTGGCACCCATTCAGTGGCTGAGCGCCCGATCTTCCTTTCGCAGTTCGGCCCCGTGGATTTTCCTGGCCATTAGTGCCGTGGGCTGGCTGGTGATCCGCGGATTGGCGGGCCACGAGTGGAACACCGTGCCGGGTTGGATCACGACCTCACTCTGGGTTCATTTCGGGCTCAAGTCCTGGCTGGCCGTTGAATCCGCATTTTTCTATCACCAGGAGCGCCGCTCCGGCGGCATCGAACTGCTGCTCACGACCGGGCTTGCCGATGCGGATTTCATCGACGGCGCGGTCCAGTCCCTGCGCCGCGCCTACGCCTGGCCTTTGGCGCTGGTGACGGCCATCGAATTGGCAGTCGTACTGTTCGACTTGGATGCGGGGCTTTCGACCGACGACAAGTCTTTGCTGGCCGTCTTCTGGCTGGGCCGCCTGGCCATGCTTTGGCTCGATGCCGAGGCGCTCACGTGGACCGGAACCTGGATCGGCGTTTCGACCCGGGGCCAGCGGGCCGGAGCGGCGAATTGGGTCCTGATCCTTCTGCTGCCGTATCTGATCTGGATCGCGGGCATGATGATTTTCGGGCTGATCGAAATCCTCGGCCTCACCTGGTTCCATCGAATTTCGCCGTCGGGATCCAACGCCCGGATGACGGTGCTGATTCTCCTGGGGCTGGCATTGAACTTCGCGGTATCGGGTTATTGGTGGACCCGCTCGGCCCGGAGCCTGCGCCGCGAGTTTCGCGCCCGGGCGCAATTGCCGCTCGGGAAGGTGGCCAGGGGATGAAATTGCCTCCCGCGAACAGTTTTCGGTTTTCAGTGTGCGACGAGTCGCCTATCCAAGCATTTCAATGAGTGAGATCCTCGTCATCGGCCACCGGAATCCGGACACGGACGCCATTTGCTCCGCGATTGCCTACGCGGATTTCAAGCAGCGCACCGGTTGCCGGAACGTTGTCCCGGCCCGCTGCGGGGAACTGAATGACCGGATCGAGTTCGTCCTGCGCGCCTTTGGTCTGCCGGCTCCCCGCTTCGTGGCGGATGTGTCCCCACGAGTCCGTGACGTGATGCAGGCGAATGTCCTGTCCGTGCCGCCCCGAACCACGGTCGTGGAAGCGCTGGCCATGATGGACGCCCGCAACATCCGGGTGCTGCCGGTGCTGGACGCCGAACGCCGTTGCCTGGGACTGCTCTCCGTCTTCAAGGCCAGCAAATTCTTCTTCCCTTCGCCCAACCGGATTTTTGACTCCCGCCGGGTCCTCGCCAGTGTCCGAAGCCTGGGCCGCGCGCTGAGCGGCAAACTCCTGTGCGGCTTCGAACCGGACCGCGAAGAGGACCTCACGATGATGATCGGCGCCATGAAGCCCGCCTCCTTCGCGGCACGCCTGCACAGTTATCTGCCGGAAAAACTCATCGTCATCGTGGGGGATCGTGACGACATCCAACGGCTTGCCGTCGAAGGGCGCGCCCGCGTCATCGTCATCACCGGCGGCTACGACGTCTCCCCGGAAATCCGCCTGATGGCCCAGCAAAACGAGGTGTCGATCATCCTTTCGCCCCATGATTCCACCACCACGGCCATGCTCGCCCGCTCCGCGATCGCCGTGGAACATCTGTTGCGCGAGGATTTCCTGACCTTCGGTGACGATGAATTGCTGACCGACATCCAAGCCGTGGCGGCGGCGTCCCAGTTCCAGGCCTTCCCCGTCAACGATGACCAAAAGCGGGTCGTCGGCATTCTGACCAAGTCGGACTTCCTAAAAAAGCCCGAACGTCAATTGATCCTCGTCGACCACAACGAACTGGCCCAGGCCGTCGCCGGCGCGGACCAATTGGAAATCCTGGAAGTGCTGGATCACCATCGACTGTCCCCGTTCACCACCGCGCAACCGATCCTTTTCCGCAACGAACCGGTGGGGTCGACCTGCACCATCGTGGCCGATTACTATTTTCGGCACGGGGTGGAACTGGTGCCGGCGATTGCGGGATGTCTGCTGGCGGGTTTGGTGTCGGACACGTTGAACCTGACCTCGCCGACGACGACCGCGCGCGACGCCGAAATCCTCGCGCGCCTGGAGAAGATCGCCAACGTCGATGCGACCCAGTTCACGGAGCAGCTCTTCCAGTCCGGCTCCGTTTTGACGTCGCGCACGGCCGATCAGGCGGTCACCGCGGACTGCAAGGAATATACGGAAGGCGGGCGGCGATTCAGCGTCGCGCAGATCGAAGAACTGGGCTTCGACACCTTTTGGAAGCGCCGCCAGGAGCTCGCCGCCGCGCTGGAGATTTATCGGAATTCCAACGCCTACGTCCTCGCGGCCCTGTTTGTCACGGACGTCGTTCAGCAAATTTCCCTGCTCCTCGTCGCGGGGGATCCGCGGATCCAGGCCGGGATCGACTATCCGGAAAAAGAACCCGGCGTCTTTGAACTCACCGGCGTCGTCAGCCGCAAGAAGCAGTTGCTCCCTTATCTTTCGCAGTTGTTGCGGACGCTGACCTGATTCCAAATCGCTTTGAATAGCCGCAGATTCTCAGGTTTGCCGCGGACGGAAAGAGAGAAGCCGAAACTCCCATTCACAGTCCGCCCTGAAGTCGACTCCAAAGGCCCGTCTTCAGCATTTATCCGTGTCCATCCGCGTTCATCCGCGGTTCCTTCCCCGGTTTCCAGGTTGAAGCTTTTTGGAATCCGCCGGGCACGAGCATATTGCGACAATGAATTCCGTTCCCACTCCGGCGGACATGCCGGCTCCCGCCATAGCCTTCCGCGGCCTCGACCACCTCGCGATTGTCGTCCCGGACACGGAGGCCGCCCTGAAAATCTGGCGGGACCAGGTGGGCTTGAAATTGCTGTACAGCGAAGTGGTGAATGGCGGTAGCGTCCGACTCACCCATCTGGATCTGGGGAACACCCATTTGCAATTGGTGGAACCACTTACCCCGGACCATCCCTTGAAGGCCTGGCTAAAGGAGCACGGTCCCGGTTTGCATCATTTCTGTTTCCGGGCGGACGACGTGGGTGCCTCCCACGCGGA
>JAYTHD010000308.1:0-10990 GCA_043732975.1 Verrucomicrobiota bacterium | reverse complement strand
CGGGTGGACGGCGCGGACTTGATGGAACTGAACAGCCGCACGCGCGGCGCCGGCTTTGGCGCGGAGGTCAAGCGACGCATCATCCTGGGCACTTACGTGCTGAGTTCCGGCTATTACGATGCGTTTTACCTGCGGGCGCAAAAAGTGCGGACCCTCATCCGGCAGGATTTTCTGCAGGCCTTCGAAAAAGTGGATGCCATCGTGAGTCCCACCACGCCGACGCCCGCCTTCAAGGTCGGCGAAAAATCGGCCGATCCGCTGCAAATGTACCTGAGCGATATTTTCACCATTTCGTGCAATCTCGCCGGCATTTGCGGATTGAGCCTGCCGTGCGGATTTGCCGAAGCACCAAAGCTGCCGCTCGGGCTTCAACTGTTGGGCAAGCCGTTCGGCGAAGAAACGCTCTTCCGGATCGCCCATGCGTATGAACAATCCACGCCCTGGCATCGAGAAATCGCGCCCCTCGGCTAACGCACATTACGTCCCACTTCCACCGTGAACGCCGCCGGCCGCCGCCGCAGATCGGAATCCGTCGAGGATCACCTGGAACGGATTCAGGATTTGGTCGACCGCCTCGGCTACGCCCGGGTCAGCGATCTCGCGGAGGAACTGGGACTAAACCGCTCCACCGTCTCCAACATGATCCGGCGGCTGGCGAAACGGGGCTACGTGAATTACCAGCGGTACCGTGGTTTCACGCTCACGGAGGCGGGTCGCGCCGTGGCCGCCGACATCCGGACCCGGCATCACACGATCACGGCGTTTCTCCGGCAGCTGGGTCTCGAAACGGAAACCATCGAAGCCGAAGTCGAGGACGTGGAACATCATTTGAAACCCCAGACGCTCGCGGCCCTGACCTCGCTGGTGTCCTATTGGGAAGGAAATCCGGAGGCATTGAAGGCCTACCGCCATTTCCACGCCCGCAAACGCTGAAGAATACTGTATCACGCGTTGCGACTGTTGTCGGAGACGGCTCAGAAATGCATCTGAAACGGAAAGCGCCTAAAACAGTTCGCCGGAGCGAACAATTTAGGCCGTTGGTTCACGGAATCCGACTCTTGAAGTAGTCGGGATGGCGGCTGGAATGGGCGCCTGCTGATCGTCGGAAATAAATGCGATGTAGTATGGAAATCCGGGCAGGTTGACGCGCCGATAACCCGCCGGCCGCAGCCGCCAAAGCAATGGGTGCTGAACAATCGCTGCACATGCACTCTCGACCTCAGAGCGAAACCGGGCACCGAGGCCCACTGAACGAGCCTCGTAATCGCCGGTGACGCACTCGACCTCCGCTGAAGCCTCCGGGAGAAACTCCAGCACGAAACTCATCGGTCGGGTGCGATCTGCCGAAGCCGGGCAAAAACCTCGCCTGCAGGAATAGGTTTGTATTCGCCGGACTTGAAGCGCGCGATCCGTCGAACGATCTCCTCCTCCCATGCCGCTTCTGCTCCCGGTTCCGGTTCGAGATCCACGCTCTCCAAAAGCTGCCGGACCAACGCAAGACGCTGGTCAGGCGGCAAAATGAGTGCGTCGTGAGTAACGGAATCAAGTGTGGCAGTCACATGAATACGGTAATGCGGTAGCTCAGATCTGTCGAGTCGGGAAAAGGCGCCGGCGCGCGATTTGACCTAGAGCTCAGACACGCGGACCAGATGATGTTAACCGCGAAGCGGAACTGGACCCACCATCCCGCGTTTCTTGCAGCGATTTGTAGTAGCCCTTTCCGAGAATTCGGAGTTGCCGTTCATGTGTCGTAACGAAACCTCATCTGTGCAATCAGAACGCCGCCCTCGACGGTGCGATAGACGAGGCGATGCTCTGAATCGATTCGCCGCGACCAGTAGCCACGAAACGCGTGCTTCAGCGATTCGGCCTTTCCGATGCCGGAGTGCGGGTTGCGGATAATGTCCTTTTCGATCTTGGCGACCAGATCGCGCCGTTTCATGCGACCACGAGTTAGCCCACCCGTCTGATGCCCGGGATTTCCTCGGCCGAGAACATCTCGTGGAGGTCATGCAGATGCGTTTTGAGGTCGTTCAAATGCACACCCTGCGTCCAATGTTCGGGATGGGAATGCAAACAGCCGAGGTATTTGCCGTCGGACTCTTTCCAATAGGTGAACTTAGCTCTCATGCCGGGTAACGTGCCACCGCAAGGAGTGTCGGCAAGCGGGTCTTTGGCAAACGGTCGAGGTTACCGACCGCCGCCGACCGTGGCGGTGGAGCGCCCGAAAAACTCTCGAATTGCCGCTCCCCGTTTAGCAAGGAAGCGGGGCGGCACTTCATCCACCGACTTGCCATCCGTTCTTTTCGTCATTCAATTTCACCAACAACCGATACACCTCAATGTCCTTACCATAAGACATGGTGAACATCCTGAGAAAGCCCAACACCGAAATTCCGAGAGCAAAGGTGACGAAAATGCCAAACGCGACTCCAGAAATGAAAATTCCGTCATGAAACAACCCACCGCTTTTCTCCGACTTCTCCAGGAGCATAGACACCAGAAAGACCACTACGACAATGCCACCGACTCCCATGAACCCGAGAACCAGGCGCTTTCCCTTTTGCCGAGCCATGTGGCGAATATGTGACCGGGCGTATGAAACAATTTCTTCGTCAGTATGTTTCATTTGGATAACGTATAAAGCTGAGCCGCCGCCAATTCACGACGTGAACCACACCGCGGTCGACTCCGGCGATTTGTTTGTTGAATGAAGCGCCCCGCGCAGTAAACCGGGCCACTCGCCGGCCACGCATATTTACATCCTCAGCCCCCGGTCTACATCGCATTTGTGTTGGGCGACTTGGGTTTCATGGGGTGGAGGAACGGGACAAAAGGGCCTCGAACAGCGCATCCCGCACGGCGAGATCAGAGAAGTAGCAATCGTCCAGCACCAAACGGCGGTTCGGAGTTTCGATGACAGTCGCATCCACGGAACGATAGACGCGCAGAGGCCTCTCAAGATGGAAAACTGTATCGCGGAAGTAGTGGTGGACGATAAGGCAATCATCACGAACCTCTGCGCCGAGCCGACCTCCCCGCCAAAGATAAACTGGCGAAACGAGCAGCGGCAGAAGGCCCACTGCAATCAACCCGACTCCGTAACCCTCGCCTGCGCGAGCGACAGCATATCCGAAGAGTATGAAACAAACTCCGACTGCGATCAGGGTAATCGCCACAAGCGACCGACCCAGAATTGGAGGAAGGATGTTCATGACGCGCTAGTCGCCTTGAATTCAGCCACCGCTGATGGAGTCAAGGAGGTGCCGAGCCCACCCTCATCCCAGCCGGTGCAGCAGCCAGAAAACGCCAACCATCGCCGCCACCGAGAACAATGACATCCAAAGCCAGTCGTCGATGAAATACGATCCGGCGAGGAGCAGCACACCCCCGAAGAGGGGAATGGGTTCCTTTTGCTTCCAGCCGTAAAGCAAATAGCCGGAACCTATGGAACCCCAGACCAGGGATGCCCAGAGAAAGCTCTCACTCATCGCCAGCATGGGTGTGAGCATCGGCGGTCGGCATCGTCAGGGCCAGCAACACTTCACGGGACCCACGAAGTGCGAAATTCTGTCCCCGACCCGAATCCCGTCCACCCTTTCCCCGCGCCCATGTTGCTCGCGTTTCACAAGCCTTTCGGTGTCTTAAGCCAGTTCACTTCCGACGGTTCACCCAATCGCACCCTCGCGGAATTCAACCTGCCGCCCCACGTCTATGCCTTGGGGAGATTGGACGCCGATTCCGAAGGGTTGCTTTTGTTGAGTGACGAACCGGGACTGAATCATCGATTGCTGGACCCCGAGCAGGGTCACCCGCGCACTTACTGGACACAGGTGGAGCGGATTCCCGACGCCACGGCCCTGCGAACGCTCGAACTAGGCGTCGAAATCCAGGGCTATCGAACCCGGCCCTGTCGCGCCTCGATTCTCGATCCTCAGCCCGAACTCGCCCCGCGGGATCCACCGATCCGCCTTCGCAAGCAGGTTCCGGATATCTGGCTGGAGTTGACCCTGTGCGAAGGCAAGAATCGTCAAGTGCGACGCATGACCGCCGCCGTGGGACATCCGACGTTGCGGTTGCTTCGGGTGAAAATCGGTAATTTCGCGCTCGGAGATCTCGCGGCCGGCACCTGGCGGAGCCTTACCACCGCCCAACGAATGGAAATACTTGAAGCAAAACGACACCCGCACTAACCAATTTCGCCAGGCAGGAGTGGCTCCCACTCGGAGGCGACCGGAATTGCTCCCCGCAAGGGTTGCCGTCATCCACGCCCGCCGGGACGTCGACTTCCCCGGCGGAATACAAACAACCCGTTCGGACCCAGTGGCATTTTTCGTTATCGTTAACCCTTCGTTCAATTAATGCATTACGCTCCATTTTGGCTTGACCTAATCGAATTGACCCATAGCGTGCCGACGTCTGAGAGGCTTTAGCCTTGTTTCCTCCTGAGCCCGGTGGTGATCGTTTTCTGACGCCACCGGGTATTTTCTTTGCCGCGGGCGCGCGGACCAAAATCGGGAATCCATTCGCACCCTCTCCCGCGCCGTCGCCGGTCGTTTCACGACAACCTCAACCACTCATGACACTCGAAAAAACTTGATCGAAATCCTCGACCACGCGGCCCAGGGAAAATCGCGTCTCCACGGCCTGACGCGCCGGCCCCACCCAGCGCGTGGAACCTTCCCGCAGCGCCGCGTCCAGCGCCTGCACGTAACCGTTCAGATCCCCGATGCCCACCAATCGGCCGGTCACAGAGTCGGTGACAATCTCCGACGTGCCACCGCCGCGGGCGGCGACCACGGGAGTCCCGACCGCCATGGCCTCAATCAAAACGCGACCAAACGGCTCGGGCTTCATGGAGGTGTGCACCAGGACATCCAGACTCGACAGCGCCGCGGCAACATCGGGTTGAAAGGGTACGCAGCGCACTCTTTGTTCCAATCCCTCGGCGACAATCCGGGACCGCACGGCCTGTTCGTATCCGGCATCCTCGTTAAACGCGCGGCCGATGATGGCAAAAACGCCCGGCCGTCCCTGGCGCGCCCATTCCGCCGCCAGCCGCACAAAAAAATCCTGTCCCTTCCACGGCGTGATCCGTCCCACCACGCCGAAGAGCGGCACCTCCGGACCCAGCCCCAACTCCCGGCGCAGCGCCCGCTCGGGCCGGCGACCATAACGTTCCAGCGGAATTCCATTGTGGATCCGGACACAGCGCTCCGCCGGAACGCCCTCGCGGATCAACGCTGCCCGGCCAAAATCGGAGACCGGGGTCAATCGCGTGGCCAGTCGACGGGCCTTGTGGACGAAGACCCGCCGGACCGGCCAGCCAAAAAAGTCCGCGGAAAGAATGTCATTGATCCACCACACTGAGGGGATGCCACAGGCCCGACCGACGGCTCCGGCGGCGAAGTGATCCTTGTTGGTGCAACTCAACAGGACGTCGGGACGATTTGCCTCCACCGTTGCCCGCAATCGTTGCGCGGCCCGTCGCAGTTCCAACCAACCGCGAGCTTTCGCCCAGGGATTGAATTGGCGTCCCACGACCCGCAGTTCATTCAGGGCGTCGCCAAATTGATGCGGAACAACCGGCCAGCCCAACGCAGCGACACGGTCCGCCAACGGACTCCCGGGTGCACAAGCCACCTGGACCTGCCAACGCGCGCGAACCGCCGGATCTGCCAGCAACTCCAACACATTGACTTCAGCCCCGCCCAGCACCTTGCTGACGTGATCCACCAAAAGTATCCGCACCGAATTTTCTCCCTATTCCATCGGTTTCACTGCCGGCTCGCCGCCCCGCTTCAGGGCAGTTCCAGAAAGCTTGTTGCTCCATGGTGTTTGCGCACCCGCTGCCAGACCTCCGGCAGGGTGCAGACGTCCCCGAGACAATACCGATTGCGGGCGACCCAGGCATAGCCGGCGCGGGTGAGCGAGCGAATACCCGGAAGCCCGCCGACAAAACCCAGCGGCCACAGCCACCAAACCCTTCGTGCCAGCCACATGACAGCCTCCGCGCCCACCAAGCGACGTCCGTCAGTCAACTCCAACGCGAGTTCACCCGCCGTTTCCCCATCGGCCAGTCCGAGGCGTTTCGTCCAAAACGCCTCATGCAACGGCACCCACGCAAATCCACGCACGGTGAAAACGGCCCGCCACCGCGCCATCGCCGACAGACAAACCGGACAATGCGCATCGTAACCAATCGTTCCCCGGATCCCTGTTTCGTTCGTTTTCATGATTCACCTCTCCTTCATGCCTCATCGCCATCCCCAACCGGCGCCCGCTGGCGCCCCGCGGACGACGTTTAAAAACCCAGTAATTTCCGCCACTTATCTCCCATGCCCGCCCCCATGCTGGAGAGCTTGACGAACGTGCTCGTCGGCCAGCCCTTCACCTGATCGTAGAGCCCGCTGGACGTCTCAAAAAAATTCAACATCTCCTTCAGGCGGGATCGCGTATGGGCATCCGTCGCCCGGTCCTTCTCCACGTCGGCCAGGCACTCGCGCAAAACGATCAACGTGGGATCCATTTCCCGCCGCTTCCGTTCTTCCACCACCAGACGAAAAATCTCATACACATCCTTCAGCGATTCGAAATGATCCCGTCGATCCCCCATCACGTGGACCCGTCGGACGATGCCCCAGGCCTGCAATTCCTTGAGGCTGCCGCTGACGTTTGATCGCGCCACCCCCAACTGATCCTGGATGTCCTCGGCCGTCAGCGGCCGCTTGCTGAGATACAACAGCGCATGCACCTGGGCGACCGTCCGGTTGAGCCCCCACCGGGTGCCCATTTCGCCCCAATGCAGGACAAACTTTTGTGCCACCGGTGTTAAATTCTTCATGACCGTCATTTCTGTCTTTACAGAAACACATGAAACAACGGACGTCAACCGTTTCCCGCCGCTCCCTGCGCGGACGGGCGCCGGACAAGAATCTTCGGACCGGCCGAAGACACCCGCAGTGGCGGGGTGACGCGGAGTTCGTGGAACCTTTCCAAGTTGCTGCGGATTCCATGTCAGCCCAGGGCGGTCGAACCGGGGGGGTGCAGCGCCGCGATCCAGTCCCTCATTCGGCCGCATTAATCCATCGGTTTTGCCGCAGGCCGCCGTGGCGGAAACCGCTCCGTCGCTGCCGGAAGTGGTCGCGAGCAGGGGAGACTTTGTCGGACCACTGTTTGCCTCGATTCAGTCGAAGTCGCCGGTGCCAAAGATTTGGAGACAAAAGCAAGGTTGGTTTTAACCTTTGGTCGCCGCCTGGTGAATCAGCTTGAAGTCCCCGGTGCCGCTTTTAGCGAGGCCCGGATCAGGCGCAGCGCAGCTTCCCGCGTGGCGGTGCGGTCGGCGAAGACCACGTCGCTATCGACGGACAAACGGGCAGATCCCGCACGAACAGGTTGAGGGCGATTCCGTGTCCCCAAACTCGCTGCCGCCTCGACGTATCGCGGACCTCCCGCTAGACTCCCGCAATGCTTCCGGAATCTCCCGCTCCGGTTTGTCTCCCGGCCCAGGCCCCGGGCGCGTCACTGGCACCGAACACGGGACTTTCCGACGTCACTCAAGGCTCATCTTCGGAAGCGAAGATCCAGCTCTTCCGTTCACTCTTCCGGGGTCGCGAGGACGTCTATCCACGGCGGTTTGAAAGCCGAAAAACCGGCCGCGCGGGTTACCAGCCCGTGTGCGGCAATGAATGGGTCCGCGGCGTTTGCGAAAAGCCGCGAATCAAATGCAGTGATTGCCCGCACCAACGATTCCTCCCGGTCACCCCTGAGGTTATCCGCTGGCACCTGTCCGGCCGGGACGCGCTCGGAGTTCCCGTGGTCGCGGGCGTTTACCCGATGCTTTTGGATGAACGGTGCTGGTTCCTGGCGATCGACCTGGATCAGGCGTCCTGGAAACAAGACACCCAGGCGATCACCGAGGCCGGGCGCCGAATCGGAGTCTCGATCGCCGTGGAACGTTCGCGCTCCGGCAGCGGGGCGCACCTTTGGATCTTCTTTGCGGAACCCATTCCGGCGCGCCACGCCCGCAATCTGGGTAGTCACCTGATGACACTGGCCATGGAGTCGCACCCCGACCTGGGGCTCGCGTCGTATGACCGGATGTTTCCCAATCAAGACACCTTGCCGGACGGTGGCTTCGGCAATCTCATTGCCCTGCCGCTCCAATGGGAGGCACGAAAGCACGGCAACAGTATCTTCCTGGATGCCACGTTGGAGCCCATTCCCGATCAATGGGCCTATCTGGCCAGCCTCCCACGGCTGGGGTCGGACGCGGTGGAGGAATTGGTGCTCGCCGCGGAACGAAAAGGAACCCTCCTCGATGTCCGCGCCGTCGAAGGCGATGAAGAGGAGGCGCAAACCCCGTGGACCCTTCGACCCTCCCGACGTCCCCGGTCCGCCGCCGCCGCCATTGCGGGCCCCCTGCCGAAAACCCTCGAACTGGTGTTGGGCGATCAGATCTATCTCGCCAAGGAAGGCCTCCCGCCCGGTCTGCGCAATCGCCTCGTTCGGTTGGCCGCCTTTCAAAATCCCGAATTTTACCGCGCCGAGGCAATGCGATTACCAACCTATGACAAACCGAGGATTATCCAATGCGCGGAGAATCTGCCCCAGCACGTCGCCCTGCCCCGGGGATGTTTGCCGGAAATCCAGGAACTGCTGAAGACCCTGGGAATCGAAGCGGTCGTGCGCGACGAGCGTTTCTCCGGCACCCCCTTGCCCGTGACCTTTCACGGAAAGCTCCGTGACGATCAGGTGGCCGCGGCCGCGGCGATGGAAGCCCACGAGTTCGGTGTCCTCGCCGCCACCACGGCGTTTGGAAAAACCGTGCTCGGCGCCTGGCTGATCGCCCGTCGCCAGGTCAACACGCTGATTTTGGTTCACCGCCAGGCCTTGCTCGAACAGTGGGTCGAACGCCTGTCCACGTTTCTGAACGTCGCGCCCAAGTCCATCGGGCGGATCGGCGGGGGCCGCAAAAAGGCGACGGGAACCCTCGACGTGGCCTTGATGCAGAGCCTGGTTCGCAATGGAGTCGTGGACGATCGGGTGAGTGGTTACGGCCATCTCATTGTCGACGAGTGTCACCATCTTTCTGCCCGCAGTTTCGAGTTGGTCGCCCGACGGGCAAAGGCCCGGTATGTGACCGGGCTTTCGGCAACGGTCACCCGCAAGGATGGACATCATCCGATTGTGCTGATGCAGTGCGGACCGATTCGCCATCGCGTGGATGCGCGACAACAGGCCGCCCGTCGTCCGTTTGTCCACCATGTCATCGTTCGCCCAACCGGGTTTCGCAGTTCCCACGTCGCGTCGAGCAACCGTCGAACCGAGTTTCAGGAAATTTACGGCGCACTGGCCGCAGATCGTCCACGCAACGAACTCATTGTCGCCGATGTCCTCGCCGCCGTCCAAGAGGGCCGATCCCCCTTGGTGCTCACCGAACGGACCGAGCACCTCGAGGCCCTCGCCGCGCTGCTGTCGCCGTCCGTCCTGAATTTAATCATCCTGCGGGGCGGTTTAGGTCGCAAAGAACTCCAGGCTTTGGCGGAACGCACAGCGGCCATTCCGGGCTATGAAAGTCGGGTCCTGCTCGCCACCGGCCGATACATCGGCGAAGGCTATGATGATCCACGTCTCGACACCTTGTTTCTGACCTTGCCCGTTTCGTGGCGCGGAACGGTCGCTCAATATGCCGGGCGTCTGCACCGCCTGCACGACGGCAAACGGGAAGTGCGGATCTACGACTATGCGGATCTCGAAATCCCGATGTTGAGTCGCATGTTTGATCGACGATGCCGGGGCTACGAAGCCATCGGCTATCAGATCCTCCTGCCCGCCAGTGCGCTGCCTGGCTGGCCCGTGGAGGTCCCCCTGCCCGTCGATCCCGAATGGAAGAAGGACTATGCGGCGAGTGTTCGTCGCCTGATTCGCGACGGCGTGGACGCTCCCCTGGGCCGTCTTTTTGTCCATGCCACGCGTCCGCCCGCACCCGATGCGGAAGGCGTGGCCCGAGCCCGAAGTGCCAGTGAGGCGTTCTTTTATCGGCGTCTCCAGTCCCTGCCCGCCACCGCCAATCGCTTTCAACTCAATCAGACGCTGCCCGTTCCCTTCGGTGGCCAGTCCACCATGGAAGTCGATCTGTTATGTCGCGATGCCCGGCTCGTGATCGAGCTCGACGGCGCCCAACACCTGGCCGATGCCGCGGCCTACCGGCGGGATCGATTGAAGGATTCCTTGCTTCAGGAAAACGGCTACCATGTCCTGCGATTCCTCACCGAAGACGTCGGCCAGCAGCTCGACCATGTGCTGGATTCCGTCCTCCGGGCATTGAGCCACTTGAAGAATTGAAGCCTGCCTCATACTCGACCCGAGAAGGCGCATGACTTCCACATCGATCAAAGTGGCGGGCAATTTCAAATTGCTTTCCCGACGATGAAATCCACCACCGGTTTCGGGTCGCGCGGCGCGAGCGGATAGTGGCCCTCGCCATCTTTAATAATGACGGTGATCCGTCCGCCGAGTTTCTGGTAGCTCTTCTCGACGACCCGCGTATGGGCGTCGAACGCCGGGTCGAGGTTGCCGCAGACGTGCAGCAGCGGGACGCCTGCCTCGGCCAGTGGCGCGATCACCAGGCAACGCCGCTGGCCTTTCGCCGGGTCCTTGACGCCGAATTTCTCGCCGTCCGGCGCTTGGAACGGCGTAATAGCCAGGGTCTCCTCGTCCATCGCGAAGTCGTAGCGGACGAACCCGTCGTGCCACTCGGATTTCTCGCCGCCGAAGGGAACGGGCGCATCAACCGCCTGCACTACGGTTAGGCCTGGTAGTCGAACCGAAGCGATCGCCACATCAACGGCTTGCTCCCCGACAGCGGAGGCACCCGTTCCCTGGCCGTGGGAAAATTGGACTCGGGAACCTCCCAGGCAAAAACGACCAACCGTTCTCCGCAGAGCACGATGGGAAAGCTCGGCCCGGACTCATCCGGAGAGATTCG
>JAYTHD010000307.1:0-8565 GCA_043732975.1 Verrucomicrobiota bacterium | reverse complement strand
AATTTCAAAAAACTGGCCCGTGACGGCTTCTATGACGGCACCGCCTTCCACCGGGTCCTCAAGGGCTTCATGATCCAGGGCGGCGATCCGCTGACCAAGGATCCCACCATGGAAGCGCGCTGGGGCACGGGTGATCCGGGCTACAAGATCAAGGCCGAATTCAACAACCGGAAGCATGTCCGCGGCGTGCTCTCCATGGCCCGTTCCCAAAGTCCCGACAGCGCCGGCAGCCAGTTCTTCATCTGCCACGGCGATGCGAGTTTCCTCGACAACAAGTACACCGCCTTCGGAAAATTGCTGAAGGGTGAGGATGTGCTCGACAAAATTGCCAACTGCGAGAAGGTGGCCGGCGGCGAAGGCTCGAAGCCCGCCAAGCGCCAGGCCGTGGACAGCATAAAGATTGTGGATCGCGCGACCATCAAATAAGCAGGCACCTTTTCGTTCCGGTCGACCCACCCCCGACGCTGATCAAGCCGTCGGGGGTTTTGCATTGGACCGGGAAAACTCAAGTGTGCAGGCGCGCAATGCATCGCTAAACTCGACGTCGATGAAACAGTTTCTGAACTACGTGGGCGGCCAATGGCTGGCCGCCAAGTCGGGCCGCACCTTCACCACCCAGAATCCGGCGGACACCCGCGAGACGGTGGCGGAGTACGCCCTGGGATCGGCGGCGGACTACGCGGCGGCAGTCCAGGCAGCGCAGGAGGCGTTTCCCAAATGGGCGGGCACAACCCCCATTACCCGTGGCCGGTTTCTCAGCAAGGCGGGTCAGATCCTGGAAGGTCGGAAAGCCGAACTGGCCGAACTGCTGACGCGCGAAGAGGGCAAGACGCTCGCCGAGGCCACGGGTGAGGTGCAACGCGCCGCCGACATCTTCCGCTTCTATGGCGGCATGAGTTATGTCGTCGGTGGACAGACCATCCCGCACGAAATGCCCGGCAACCTGCTGTTCACGCGCCGGGAACCCGTCGGCGTGGTGGGCCTGATCACCCCCTGGAATTTTCCGATCGCCATCCCGGCCTGGAAGCTGGTGCCCGCGTTGCTCTGCGGCAACACGGTGGTCCTGAAGCCCTCCTCGCAGGCGCCCGCCATGGCGCTGGAAATCGCCCGCGCCCTGCACGAAGCGGGATTGCCGGGTGGCGCCCTCAACGTGGTCACCGGCGAAGGCCGCGCCTTCGGCAACGAGATCGCCACCAATCGCGCCATACAGGCTCTCAGTTTCACTGGCTCCAAAGCCGTCGGCGCCGGCCTCTACCAGGCGGCGGCCCCCCGGCAGTTGCGCACCCAGCTCGAAATGGGTTCGAAAAATCCGACCCTCGTCCTCGCCGACGCCGATCTGGACCTCGCCGTGCGCCTGGTGACGATTGCCGGATTTGGACTGACGGGTCAGGCCTGCACGGCGACCAGTCGGGTGATCGTCGAGCGTCCGGTGCTGGCCGCCTTCACCGAAAAACTCGTCGCCGCGGCCAAGGCCTGGAAGGTCGGCCCTGGTCTCGCGCCCGGCGTGCAGATGGGACCGGCCGTGAATGCCGAGGAATTGGAGGGCAACCTCAGCGCCATCGCCCAGGCCCGCAATGAAGGTGCCGAGGTGGCGTGGGGTGGGGCGCGCCTCATGGAAGGCGAGCTGGCGCACGGGCATTTCATGCAGCCCGCCGTGCTCACCGGCGTGCGCCCCAGTATGAAGATCGCCCAGGAGGAAGTCTTCGGGCCGGTCGTCGCCGTGCTCGCCGTGGATTCGTTCGACGAAGCCATCGCCGTCGCCAACGGCACCGCCTACGGTCTCAGCGCCAGCCTCGTCACCCGGGATTTCAAGAAGGCCCTGCTCTACGCCGAGCGAATCGAATGCGGCGTCGTGAAGGTGAACCAGATCAGCACCGGATTGCAACTCCAGGCACCTTTCGGAGGCGTGAAGCAGAGTTCCACCGACAGCTTCCGGGAACAGGGCACGGCGGCGCTCGATTTCTATTCGCGCACCAAGACCATCTATCTGGATTACTCGGCCTGAGCCACGCCACGCCAGACCAGCACAGCCCAACCCGCACCGTCTTCCCACGCTTCCGTGCCTGCCGCGCCTTCCGAGTTCAAGCTGGTTTCCTCCTACTCACCCGCCGGGGATCAGCCCACGGCCATCGCCCAGCTCACGAAAGGCATCGACGACGGCGTCAAACACCAGGTCCTGCTCGGGGTCACCGGCTCCGGCAAGACCTTTACCATCGCCAACGTCATCGCGAACACGGGCCGGCCCACGCTCGTGCTGTCCCACAACAAAACCCTGGCGGCCCAGTTGTACGCGGAATTCAAGTCGTTTTTCCCGGACAACGCCGTGGAGTATTTCGTCAGCTATTTCGATTTCTACCAGCCCGAGGCCTATATCCCGCGGACCGACACCTTCATCGAAAAGGATTCCTCCATCAACCAGGAGATCGAGCGGCTCCGGCTCTCGACGATGAACTCCCTGCTCTCCCGCCGGGATGTCATTGTGGTCGCGAGCGTGTCGTGCATCTACGGCATCGGCGATCGCAACGACTACGAAAGCATGGTGATTCCGCTGCGACTCGGGCAGTCCATTTCGCGCCAGCAATTGCTCGAGCGAATGGTCGCCCTGCAATATGTGCGCAATGATTTCGATCTCACCCGCGGCAAGTTCCGCGTGCGGGGCGACACGATTGAACTCCATCCGGCCTATGCGGAGGAGGGTCTGCGCATTGAATTTTTCGGCGACGAAATCGAGCGTTTCACCCGCTTTGATCCTCTGACCGGCGAGGCGATTGAAGGGCTCAACGCGGTAAACATCTTTCCCAGCAAGCAATTCGCGACGCCGCAGGAAAAAATCAACCGCGCCCAGTTGAGCATCCGCGAGGAATTGACGGATCGGATCGCCGCCTTCGAAAAGACCGGCAAATTGCTGGAGGCGCAACGCATCAAAATGCGTACGGAATTTGATCTCGAACAATTGCAGGAACTGGGCTTCTGCTCCGGCATCGAGAATTATTCCCGCCACATCACCGGACGCCCGCCCGGCTCGCGCCCGGGCACGCTGCTGGACTTCTTTCCCGACGATTACCTGCTCGTCATCGACGAATCCCACGCCACGCTGCCGCAGATCGGCGGGATGCACGCCGGCGACATGGCCCGCAAGGGTGTGCTCGTCGAACACGGCTTCCGGCTGCCCAGCGCGCTGGATAATCGACCGCTCAATTTCGACGAATTCCAAACCCTGCTGCATCAGGGCATCCACGTCAGCGCCACGCCCGGTCCGACCGAACTCACCTGGGCCGGACCGAAAAACATCGCCGAGCAGATCGTGCGGCCCACGGGTCTGGTCGATCCGCAGATCGAACTCAAGCCGCTGAAGGGGCAGATCGACGACCTGATCGAGGAAGTCCGGAAGCGGACCGAAGTCAAGCAACGGGTGCTGGTCACGACGCTCACCAAGCGAACCTCCGAGGAATTGACCGATTACCTGCGGGAGATCGGCATCAATGTCCGCTACCTCCACAGCGAGATCGACGCCATTGAACGGGTGGAAATCCTGCGGGCGCTGCGGCGGGGCGATTGCGATGTCCTCGTCGGCATCAATCTGCTCCGCGAAGGCCTGGATCTGCCGGAGGTTTCCCTGGTGGCGATTCTCGATGCCGATAAGGAGGGCTATCTGCGGAGCGCCACCAGTCTCATCCAGACCGCCGGGCGCGCGGCCCGGCACATCGATGGCAAGGTCATTCTCTATTGCGATGTCCGCACCCAGAGCATCCAGAAGTTTCTGGCCGTCTCCGAGTATCGGCGCCAAAGGCAACTCGCCTACAACCAGCTGCACAACATCACGCCACGGAGTGTCACTCGGGCCATCGAGGAAGGCCTGAGCAGCGTCGGCTCCGGCCGCCAGGCGGCCAGCAATCTCCTGAACGAAACGGTGGGTCAGTTCGATATCACGGAGACCATTCGCGAGCTGGAACAGGAGATGTTGAATGCCTCCAACAATCTGGAGTTTGAAAAGGCGGCGTTGCTGCGGGACCAGGTTCAGGAATTGAAATCCCGGATCAACGGCACCACGCTGCAGAATCCGGCCGCCGCCGCCCGAATGCGGGGATCGGGCAGCGGTTCGGGCGGCAAGCGCGGCCGACGCCGATCCTGATCGGTTCGTAGGGAATCCCGTTCCCTTCCTGGCCGGATCGGGGTCTTACGGCCGGTCGGGTCCCCGATTTTACGCCGCCACGTTGACCCTCTGCCGGGAGCCTGCTAAGCGATGTTCGTGCCATCGAAGAAGTCCGAAGTAAAGAAAGTCGCTCCAAAATACCGAAGGGTGCTCCTCAAACTGAGTGGCGAGGCGCTCGGGGGGGAAAACGGCTCGGGGATCAATCCGGAAGCGGTGCACGATATGGCCCGTCAGATCGCGGAGGTGCGGGAATTGGGGGTCGAGGTGGTGATCGTCGTCGGTGGTGGCAACATTTTTCGCGGCTTGCAGGGCAGTGAGCGCGGCATCGAGCGGGCGACGGGCGATTACATGGGCATGCTCGCCACCGTGATCAATGCGCTGGCACTCTCCGACGCGCTGGAGAAACAGCACGTGCCCACCCGGGTGCAGAGCGCCATTCCCATGAGCCAGGTGGCCGAACCCTTCATCCGCCGTCGGGCCGTGCGCCATTTGGAAAAGGGACGGGTCGTCATTTTTGCCGCCGGAACCGGGAACCCCTTCTTCAGCACCGACACCGCCGCGGCCCTGCGGGCCAATGAAATCCATGCCGAGGTGGTGTTGAAGGCCACCAAGGTGGACGGCATCTACGATTGCGATCCCAAGAAGTTTCCGCATGCCAAACGCTTTGCCACGGTGACCTATCAGGAGGCGTTGACGCAACAACTCAAGGTGATGGACGCCGCCGCGTTTGCGCTTTGCCAGGAAAATAAGATGCCGATCGTCGTGTTCGACTTTTTCAAGCCCCACAATCTCCGCGCCGTGATACTCGGTGAAAACGTCGGCACCGTGGTGGTGCCCTGAATTCACCGACGGCCGCACTGCCAACCCACCCCATTATGTCGATCGAAGAAATCCTGTTTGAAGCCGAGGAAAAGATGCTGAAGACCGAGGAGCATGTGTTGCAACAGTTCTCTGGCATTCGCACCGGCAAAGCCTCGCCCTCGTTGATTGAGAACGTGATGGTCGAGGCCTACGAGTCCCGCATGCGGCTGAAGGAACTCGCCACCATTACGGCGCCGGAAGCCCGCATGCTGGTGGTGACGCCGTTTGACCAGGCCACCTTGAAGGCCATTGAAAAGGGGATTCAAAACGCCGGTCTCGGGCTGAACCCCGCCGTCCAGGGCCGGTTTCTCCGCTTGGTCCTGCCCGACCTGAGTGCCGAACGCCGGCAGGAATTCTGCAAGATCTGCAAGAAAATGGCGGAGGACGGACGCGTCGCCGTGCGCACCGAGCGACGTCAGGCGCTGGAAAGGCTCAAGAAGGCGAAGACCGATGGCGGCGTCTCGGAGGACGAAATCGAGACGGCAGAAAAAGAGGTTCAAAAGCTCACGGACGGCTTCATCAGGAAGGTGGATGATCATCTGGCGCACAAGGAGCGCGAGATCCTCACGGTTTAAGCGCCCGCCTACCCCCCGGCGCCCACCTGTCACGGACCGATGGCGTACACGGGGCACTGAAGGGCGCTCAGGGTAATTCAGGCGACTCGCAGTGGACCGAACGAATCGCCAGTGAACGTCTGATCCGGGGAGGGCTTGACAATTTTCAAAAATAATTTGCGCCGACGGTCCAAATTGAGCGACGCTGCCCCATTCAGCGGCTATAGTAGGTCAAGCACCCAAGGCCGATGCGATTGTTATGCCGGTAAAAATTCAGAAAATTCGATAATCCTAATTTATGAAGGCACACCCTCGATTGTTAGTCCACGCGGTGGCGGTTATAACCGCCACCCTGGCGACCGCTCCAGCCTACGCTGGCTTGACCATTCAACCGATTTATGATGCGTCGATTACCTCCCTGCCCGGCGCGGCGGCGGTGCAAAACACCATCAATGCGGCCCTGGCGGTTTACTCGTCGGCGTTTGCCAATAATGAAACCTTTCCGGTGACGTTTAAGTACAACGCGGGTATCGGCGGCGCGACCAGTTTGAAATTGGTTTATACAACGTCGTTTGCCGGCTATCGGGCGAAACTGGCGCTCACACCTCAGTCCCCGAATGACACCATCGCGCTGGCCGCGATTGGGGCCGGGCCTACCGATCCGGTGATCGGCGGACTCAGTATCAAAGTGCCCGAAGCGTTGATGAAAGGGCTTGGGTTGATTCTCGCCCCGCAAGGCTCCGACTACGGGACAGTCACCTTGGGCAGTGGTTTCGACCTGAACCCCGCGGGCCTGCTCGGAGTCGTGCAACACGAGGTCAACGAGCTTCTGGGGACTTCCAGCAGTCTGCCCAACGGGAGTGGGGGCGTGGCGGGTGCCATCCCTACCGTCATTGCGACGGGAGATCTATTTCGGTATGACACACAAGGCGTTGGCGGTGCGCGCCTCTTCGACGTGAATGCCGCCAACAATCCGGCTGCCAAGGCTTGGTTCAAACTCAGCGCATCAAGTAGTGCCTTGGAAGGGTTCCACAACCTGCCCAACGGCGGCGACTACGGAGATTATGCGGCCTTGGGCGATTTTCCGGCGGCACCGCAGGATTGGACCGGGAACCCATCGGTCTTCACCGGTATGGCCGGCAGTTCCAATGGTGGAAATACGGGGACCAGCACGTCGGAATTGGTATTGCTCGATGTCGTCGGATGGAACGCGGCCGTGACGCCGGTACCTGAAGCTTCCGGATTGGTGGCTCTCTTGCCGTTTGGAATCGGAGTGGCCGCGTATTGGCGCCGGCAACGTCGCACCGCCTGAAGCTTGTCGGAGGCGAAGGCGAAGCGCTCCGGAAGATCCTGTTCCTCCGTCGGCGCCTTGGATCTTTGGACCCCGTCCGGGCGAGCAAAAAAGGACGGACAAGTGCATTAATAAATAATAAACCCCGCGCAATGCGCGGGGTTTTTTTTACTTTCCACTCTCGTCTTGTTTTCAGGAACTGTGTCTAACATTCGGCCGGAATTCATGCGTTTAAGCATGGATTCGCGGCGCGGCGGGATGGGCTGGTGAAGTCGATTTTCCCGCCTTGTTCGACCTTCTCCCTCCCGACTCGTTGCCCGACGCGCTGGCTCCCTATGCCGATCTGGCGGACTTTGATTTCCATGCGGGGGATGGCCATTGGCACGGCGCCGCGGCCCACGATGCGCCGATGGACGGGACCAAGCAGGCCCTGGGGCAGTTCTACGCTCTGGATTTGTGCCGGCACACGCTCCGGCACCTGGCGGTGGGCGTCGGAAAGCAAGAGCACGACAGGCACGTCCTCAAGCGTCGGGATCCCGGTCAACTCCGGCACCTCGCTCCCAAGGGACGTAAAGTGCTCTACGTCTGGTACAAGGCCGGCGTTCATTTTCATGCCCGGCACACGGCAATAAAGGACCCGCCCGACGGTCACCTCAAACCAAAGTAACCTTGACCCCGCGTCCAACGTGAGATTCCAATCGCTTCAGCCCCCGTTGGGGAATTTCTCGACCATCTCTCGCGCCCAGCGGATTTGATTGGGAAACATCCGACGCGGCTCCAAATTGTTGTAGGCGACGCGGGCCAGCGGATATTTCTTCGTCAACGCATAGTACTCAAACCACGCCAACTGCAGATCGGCGCTTTCGTCCGGGTTCAGATCCTCGCCAGTCAATCGGTTCAACAAACCCTCCACCTGGGCCACATATCCATTCTGCAGGAGCGCGAAGACATGGTTGAGAATGGCCGAACGATCCGTCGCATCCTCCTGCAAACGGGCCAGGGTAAGCGCCAGCGCCTTGGCGGGATCAGCCCGATTTACGAGCAGCGCCGTGGCGTAGTTGTGGACGTAGGCCGCCCGCTTGATCCCAAATCCATAGGCTTTCTCCGCACCGATCAGAATGGCCTCCGGATCCTTGGCCGCCGCCGCCGTCAGGGTATACTCGAACCAGAATTCAGCGTCCTGACCCACTCGATTCGTCAAGGTGTTGAAGAGAAAAAGCGCCGGAACCGGGTGTCCAATGGACCGCATGGCAAGAACACACTCATAGGCCAATTCCGGACTTCCAAAACTATCGCCCGCGGCCTTCGCCAATAGGGTCTCCGCGGAATCCGGCCGGTCGGTGCTCGCATCGGCATAGCCCTCCAGGAAGCCGGAAAAACCCTCCAGCACCCCGTGCAGGGCAGGGGCATTACGCACCTCCACGGCCAGATTCTTCAGGTCATCCCATCTTTTCAACGCGACGTAATTTTGCGCCTGAAGTCTCCAAAGACCGATATCGAAGCCGAAGTTCTTGATTTCCCGATGCAGGTAATCCGCCGATTCCTCGAGCAGGTCGAGTTCGGTCAACGCCGTGGCATAGTCATGGGCCTCGGCCGGATCCGTGGCCGGCGCGGTGTGACGTCGGGCCAAAGTGATGGCTTCGGCCGCGGCCCCGCGGCGCTTCAGCAGACGCCAAAGTCCGATCTGATCCCCCGGCCGATCGGCA